>NZ_JAUOPW010000015.1:0-91370 GCF_030547795.1 Colwellia sp. 5_MG-2023
TGGTGGACGATACTGGGCTTGAACCAGTGACCCCCGCCTTGTAAGGGCGGTGCTCTCCCAACTGAGCTAATCGTCCGTCTCTGTGGGTGCGTATTATAGGGAGATCCAAAATACTGTCAACATAAAAACTACTAAAAACACTAATTTTTTTCGAAAAAGTGATTGTTTGATTTTTTTTTGCGCATAACGGTGTTTTTGTCGACATTATCGTTGAAATCTTTGCGCAATATTAGAGATTAGTTGTAAACAAATTCTGTTAACAGGTGAATTCGCACAAGCACAGTGTTAAAATGTCGCCAATTTTAGACCTATTTATTTTCTAGGCTGCTTCTTTATATAGCCTAGTTTTTTTCATATTGAGAATTTTATGACTTTAACTACTCGTTTTGCCCCTAGTCCTACCGGTTATTTACATGTTGGTGGTGCTCGTACTGCTTTATATAGTTGGCTTTATGCTAAAAAGAATGGCGGTGACTTTATTCTTCGCATTGAAGACACCGATTTAGAACGTTCAACACAAGCTTCTGTTGATGCCATTATGGATGGTATGAATTGGTTGAACCTAGAATGGACTCATGGTCCTTACTTTCAAACTGAACGTTTTGATCGTTATAAAGAAGTTATTGAACAGTTATTAGCTTCTGGTAATGCATACCGTTGTTATAGTACTGCTGAAGAAGTTGATGCAATGCGTGAAGAAGCCAAAGCTAAAGGCGAAATAGAAAAGTATAATGGCTTATGGCGAGAACGTACTGATTACCCTGAAGACAAACCTTTTGTAATTCGTTTTAAAAATCCAATCGGCGGTGACGTTGTTATTAAAGATATGGTTAAAGGTGATATAACTATTAGTAACGACCAGCTTGATGATTTAATCATTGCACGTTCTGATGGAACTCCAACTTATAACCTTACTGTTGTTGTTGATGACTGGGATATGAAAGTCACTCATGTTGTTCGTGGTGATGATCATATCTCTAATACACCTAAACAAATTAATATTCTAGCAGCACTTGGCGCTACAATTCCTGAATATGCACATATTCCAATGATTTTAGGTGATGATGGTAAACGTTTATCTAAACGTCATGGCGCAGTAAGTGTAATGCAATACCGTGATGACGGTTATTTACCAGAAGCATTATTAAATTATTTAGTACGTTTAGGTTGGTCACATGGTGACAAAGAAATTTTTTCTCGCGAAGAAATGATCGAGTTATTTGATTTAAAAGATTGTAACCGTGCGCCATCTGGATTTAATACCGATAAGCTTATTTGGGTAAACCAACATTATATGAAAACAATGGACCCTGAATATGTAGCAGAGCATCTTGCTTGGCACATGAAAGATCAAGGTATTGATACGAGTAATGGACCTGCACTTGCTGAAATTGTAAAAATACAAGCAGATCGTGTTAAAACATTGAAAGAAATGGCAGAAATATCGCGTTATTTTTATGAAGACTTCTCTGAGCTTGATGCTAAAGCCGTTAAAAAACATTTGCGCCCAGTAGTAAAAGAGCCTTTATTATTAGTTAAAGCAAAACTTGCAGCATTAACTGATTGGCAACCAGCATTGATTCATGCGGCTATTAACGATACTGCAGAAGAGTTAGAAGTAGGCATGGGCAAAGTTGGAATGCCACTTCGAGTTGCTGCTACAGGTGGTGGTAATTCACCGTCACTTGATATTACGCTAGCGTTATTAGATCAAAGTAAAGTTATTGAGCGTATTGAGCAAGCACTTATTGTTGTTGAAGAAAGAATTACAGCAGGTTAAATCACAAAGCTAAATTAAGCTAAGCTGTAGAATAAGCAAATGTTAAAAAGGTAACAATCTAAAGGTTGTTACCTTTTTTCGTTTAAGCGCATTAATAATATATAACTAACCCAAATGTTATGCGAGTGGTTTAATGTACTAAGCCGTTTCTGATTAAGCCTCTACGTATATTTTTACATAACTTACCTAAGCGAGAAATATCCCCCAATAATGGCGTTTCACCTCGATCTATACGTGATTCCCACTCTGAAAGTTCAGTGTCAGCTAGCTCTAATAATTTTTTAGGACAACCGACGCATTTACCTGCACAAATTTGTGCTTCAGGTAAAGTGAATGGAAAATCTTGCCGTACTTGGGTAATTAAATCAATCATTGCATTAGTTGGTTTAGGTTTACGTGCTTCAGATTTTATTGGTGTAGATATACATGACTTAGCTTTATGTGGTGTAGTAACAAGCGCATTAGTTGATATGTTAATGATTGGAATTTGATTCATCATATTTTATCACCCAAATATAGGAATTTACTATTAAAGGGTAATAAAAAAACAAGCTATATAACTTGCGTTAAATCAATTAATCTTTATTTTATTACATGGCAGTAGATGTTAACGTCATAGAGATATTGATTAAGTCAATTTTTGCAATATTTATTAGTTATAAATGTATCGATGCAGGTTATAATACGGCTGTAATACTTACTTTTTTCGGAGAAAAATTTGCAATTTAGCGATCTTGGTTTAGATAATACTTTAATGAGTACTGTTCAACACCTTGGTTTTAAAGAACCAACACAAATTCAGCAACAGGCAATTCCTGCCGCAATGGCGGGGCATGACTTAATTGCTTCTTCTAAAACAGGCTCGGGTAAAACCTTAGCCTTTGTTATACCTGCAATTCAGCGCTTAACGAAAAATAGAGCCTTGTCTAAGCGTGATCCTCGTGTTGTGATTTTAACGCCAACACGAGAGCTTGCAAAACAAGTCTTTAGTCAACTGCGCTTGTTTACTGCCAATACGCAATTTAAAGCGGTATTAATTTTAGGTGGTGAAAACTTTAATGATCAAGTAAAGGTGTTAGAGAAAGAGCCACACTTTATTGTTGCAACTCCAGGACGGTTAGCTGATCATTTAACGCAAGGACACTTTTATTTAAACGGCTTAGAATTATTAATTCTAGATGAAGCAGATCGCATGCTTGATTTAGGCTTCAGTAAAGAGTTGAGCCAAATAAATAAAGCCGCTAATCATCGTAAACGCCAAACATTGTTATTTTCAGCAACACTTGACCATGCACAAGTGAATGAATTTGCCACTGAATTATTGAAAAAACCTAAGCGTATTGCCATTAATGCTGGGCATAGTGAACATTTAGATATTACCAAACGCTTTTATCTTGCAGATAATTTGACGCAAAAAGAAGCGTTGTTACAGCACTTTTTAACGAGTGAAACAACACAACAAGTTATCATCTTTACGGCAACACGCAGTGATACCGAGCGTTTAGCTAAAATGTTATCTGAAGAAAAACTTAATGCAGTAGCGTTAAGTGGTGAGCTAAACCAAGGTCAACGTAATCAGATAATGGAAAGCTTTGCTAAAGGACACCATAAAATATTAGTAACAACAGATTTAGCTTCACGCGGACTTGATTTGGTAAATGTCTCTCATGTTATTAATTTTGATATGCCTAAACATACTGAAGAATTTGTTCACCGTATTGGTCGCACCGGTCGTGCGGGCACAAAAGGAGATTCAATTTCATTGGTTGGCCCTAATGATTGGTTAAGCTTTAAAAACGTAGAAGCTTTCTTACAACAAAAAATTAGCTTTAATAAAGTTGAAGGTATCAAAGTAAGTTTTAAAGGTTTGAAACCGAAAAAACCTAGAGTAGAGAAAGCAAAACCAGTCGTTAATAAGAGTAAAAAGGTTGCTGACAATAGACCAAGAAAAGTTATTAAGAAAACATTTCTTGATATACAAGATGCTGGCGCAATGAAAATTATTAAGCGTAAAAAAGCATTAACACCTGCGGAAATAGAAGATAGCACTAAAAAAGAACAGGATTAAGCTATTAGTTTAACTTGTAGGTATTTTTTAGAATGATATTACCGTTAAAAAGCAACATTAGTTGCTTTTTTTATGCCTTAAATACTATTTTTGCGACCAGTATTGCTCGATTTGAGTAATATGGAAACTAAGCACAGTAAATGTTTAAGCCTTGATTATTTAGAATTTATATAAAAAACCAAATAAATAATGATAGTATTTAAGAAAGAATACACGAATTATTATTAAAATAATTGTTTTCATTTCATAGGAAAATTTCATGACCATAATGCAAAAATTTCTCTGGTTAATTGTTACCTTAGGTAATTTTTCAGCTGGCTACTTATATATACAAAGCCCAAGTGTTTTTAGTTTAATCTTATTGTTGGTCACTATGCTGTACAGTGTTGTTGGGCTTTATGATGTGTTTTATAGTCGTCATAGTTTAAATAGACTTTACCCTGTTGCAGCTTATTTACGTTATTTTCTAGAATCTTTTCGAGTAGAAATACAGCAGTACTTTATCGCCAATAACACCGAAGAGCTTCCTTTTAATCGCGAGCAACGTACATTAGTTTATCGCCGTGCGAAAAATGAACTTGATACCATTGCTTTTGGTACGCAACGCAACTTGTTGGAAGATAATTATTTAAGCTTATGGCATTCTTTATCACCCGTACATATAAAAGAAAGCGCGAAAAAAGTACTGATTGGAGGGGATAGTTGTAAACAACCTTATTTAGCTTCTTATTTAAATATTTCAGCGATGAGTTTTGGCTCATTAAGTAAGAACGCTATTGAAGCATTTAATTTAGGAGCAAAAAAAGCAGGTTGTTATCATAATACTGGTGAAGGTGGCGCAAGTCCGTATCATTTAAAACATGGTGGCGATGTGGTTTGGCAATTAGGCACAGGTTTGTTTGGTTGTCGTGATGAAAGCGGGCGCTTTGATCCTGATAACTTTAAAAAAACGGCAGCCTTACCACAAGTTAAAATGATAGAAATAAAGTTAAGCCAGGGGGCTAAGCCGGGTCATGGTGGTGTTTTACCAAAAGCAAAAATTACCGATGAAATTGCTCGTATTAGGCATATTCCAAAAGACAGAGACTGTGTTTCTCCTGCGGTTAACCCTGAATGTACCACACCTAAAGCTTTATTGGCGTTTGTTCAGCAATTGCGCGAGTTAAGTGGCGGTAAACCTATTGGTTTTAAGTTGTGTATTGGTAATCCCGCTGAATTTTTAAGTCTTTGTAAGGCTATGTTAGCAACGGGTATTACGCCTGATTTTATTACTGTTGATGGTGCTGAAGGCGGTACTGGTGCTGCGCCAGTTGAATTTGCTAATCGCTTAGGCTTGATTTGTTTAGAGGGCGTAAGTATTGTACATAATGCACTAATTGGTGTTGGCCTTCGAGATAAGATAAAAATTATCGCATCAGGTAAAACGGCATCAAGCTTTGAATTACTTTCTAAAATAGCTGCAGGTGCAGATCTTGTGAATGCTGCAAGAAGTATGATGTTAGCCATTGGTTGTATTCAATCAAGACACTGTAATACTAACCGTTGTCCAACCGGTATTGCAACACAAGATCCCGCAAGAGCGAAAGCGATTGATGTTGAAGTTAAAAGTGAACGTGTGAAGTATTTTCATCATAATACGCTAGAGAGCTTTTTTGAGTTAGTTGGCAGTATGGGCTTAGATGATCCTACTAAATTAGAGCCTCAAATGATAAAAAGACGCACGCCTTATGGTTCACAGATGTCGATGGGAAGCTTAGTTGCTCCATTACCGCCTAGAGTTTTAGTTGATGAAACAGTAACGGATGAAACTTGGAAACTATGGTGGCAAGCTTGTAGTGCCGACAATTTTTATGTTGACGATCTATTTATACTGAAAGGGCTTGAGTTTAATCAAGTGAAAAGTTATCAGCCAATTGTGTAGCTTATATTTTAGTTTATTTTAATCGTACTAACCTAACTTAAACAATTTTCCTCTCAATCATGCATACCTTTATTATGGTAAAGGGAAGCCATGATTGAGAGAAGCTATGATTAAGAGAAGCTATCATTGAGATAAATCTTAATTGAAATAAATTGAACAGAATTTATTTTATTCAGGAATTAACTGTTTAACGGTATAACTTGTGTTGTTAGTGCCTAACTTGCTTTTCATGAAAGGTAATATTTCATCAAGTTGTTCCGACAATTGCCATAGTGGATTAACAATAAATAACCCTGTGCCAGTCATTCCATATTCGTCAGTATCATTTTCTAAGCAAAATTCTACTTGTAAAACATTTTTAACCGCACTTTTGCTAAACGTATAACTCATCTGCTCAACAAGCTCTCGTTTAACAACCGGATACCAAAGAATATAAGTACCAGTAGCAAACTTTGTATAAGCTTTAATAATTGTTTGAACGGCTTTGTTATAGTCTTCTTTTAGCTCGTATGGTGGGTCTATTAATACAACACCACGACGACTTGGTGGTGGTACTAAACCTAAAACACCTTGATAACCATCACTTTGCTTAACGAACACTTTTTTCCAGCGATAACAAAAATCATTTAAATGTTCAATGTCTGTAGGGTGTAGTTCAAATAAGTGAGTACTGTCTTGTCGGCGCATAAAACGTTTAGCAATGCCCGGAGAACCCGGATATAACGTTAAATCGTTCACGTCAGTGTTTGTGCTACTTGGGTTTAATGATTTAATTAAATCAATATAAGGCTGAAGAGATTCAGGTATAGCAGATTCATTGATTAACTTGGCAATACCTTCTTTATACTCCCCTGTTTTCTGTGCATATTCATCTTCTAATTGATACATGCCCGCGCCAGAGTGGCTATCAATATAATGAAAGCCTTTCTCTTTACGAGTCATATAGTCAAGTACAAGTGTTAGTACGCTATGCTTGAGTACATCAGCAAAGTTTCCTGCATGAAAAGCGTGACGGTAACTTAACAAAAAAAATCCTTAAAACACATCATATCTGAGTTTATAAATAGGGTAGAGAATAGAGTCAGTTATAGTGAAATTTAGCTAAATCTATTCGATAATAATACAAGGTAATCTTATTAAGAGACTTACCTTGTATTATAAAAGGATGAAATTTTAGGCTTTGCTTGCTAAGTACTCGTCGTAAGTACCGGCAAAGTCAACATAACCGTCGGTTGTTAATTCAATAACACGCGTTGCAATTGTTGAAACAAACTCACGGTCATGACTAACAAATAACAATGTGCCTTCATAGCTTTCAAGCGCCATGTTTAATGATTCAATAGACTCCATGTCCATGTGGTTGGTTGGCTCATCAAGTACTAAAATATTTGGTTTTTGCATCATTAGCTTACCAAATAACATACGACCTTTTTCACCACCAGATAATACGCTCACGTTCTTTTTAATATCATCAGCAGAGAATAATAAACGGCCTAAGTAACCACGAACTGCTTGTTCATCATCCGTTGGTTGACGCCATTGGCTCATCCACTCAAATAGGTTCATGTCGTTTTCAAATTCAAATTCATGATCTTGAGCATAATAACCAATATTAACGTTTTCAGACCACGTAAACTCACCAGAATCAAGTTCATAACCAACATCACTCATTAAAGCACGTAAAAAGGTAGTTTTACCAATACCGTTTTCACCAATAATAGCGACACGTTCACCTACTTCAATCAAGGCTGAAATATCTTTTAGTATATGATTTTCATCAAAACTTTTATTTGCTTT
This sequence comes from Colwellia sp. 5_MG-2023, assembly GCF_030547795.1. Lineage (NCBI taxonomy): Bacteria > Pseudomonadati > Pseudomonadota > Gammaproteobacteria > Alteromonadales > Colwelliaceae > Colwellia > Colwellia sp. 5_MG-2023. The sequence continues at coordinate 7,567 of NZ_JAUOPW010000015.1, forward strand.
TTCAATAACTAAAGCGTTACGGAATAATTTCTTTTCTTGTTCAAAACGAATAAATGGGTTGCTACGACTTGATGCTTTAACTTCGTCTAATTGAATCTTATCAATTTGTTTAGCGCGAGAAGTTGCTTGTTTTGCTTTAGATGCGTTGGCAGAGAAACGAGCAACGAAAGCTTGTAGCTCACCAATTTGTGCTTTTTTCTTGGCATTGTCTGCTAATAAACGTGCGCGCGCTTGAGTAGCCGCTAACATATATTCATCATAGTTACCTGGATAAACACGTAGCTCACCGTAATCTAAATCAGCCATGTGAGTACAAACACTGTTTAAGAAATGTCTATCATGAGAAATGATAATCATCGTTGAATTACGTTCATTTAAGGTTTCTTCTAACCATTGAATTGTATGAATATCCAAGTTGTTGGTTGGCTCATCAAGTAATAAAATATCAGGATCTGAAAACAGTGCTTGTGCCAATAATATACGTAATTTGAAGCCAGGTGCAATTTCACTCATTAATCCGTAATGTTGTTCAACAGGAATGCCAACACCAATGAGTAATTCACCAGCGCGTGCTTCAGCACTATAGCCATCCATTTCAGCATATTCTGATTCTAAGTCACCAACTTTCATGCCGTCAGCTTCACTCATTTCAGGTAAAGCATAAATACGGTCACGTTCTTCTTTTACCGCCCAAAGTTCAGTATGACCCATAATCACGGTATCAATAACGCTCGATGTTTCAAATGCGAACTGGTCTTGACGTAACTTACCCAAACGTTCACCAGTATCTAGGCTTACATTGCCAGAGGTTTGTTCTAAATCACCACCTAAAATTTTCATAAAGGTTGATTTACCACAACCATTGGCACCGATTAAACCGTAGCGATTTCCGCCACCAAATTTTTGTGAAATATTTTCAAATAGAGGTTTAGCCCCAAACTGTTGGGTAATATTATTTGCTGCAAGCATGATGTATTCCGTTTAATGTTGTTAATTATTAGGCGTGAGTAAGTGATTTATTAAGCAAAGGCTTCATTGAAGAAATCAAATACAATAACCATAAAATAATGCGCGCGATTATACACTATTCTACGTTAACCTGATACGACAATTTAGGTTGAATACTTTTAGGGGGAGGCATTATAAATATATCCGTTAATTTTTAGAAAATTTAAATCATATATTAACAATGCCTGATAGTTATCTCACAAATTCATGAGGTGAGTAGCTCAAATTTTAATGCAAATTTCTATAAGCGGGGGTCCTAATTCATTGTCCTCGTTAATTGACTCTGTTGTTTATTTTTAAAGAAATCATAGTAGGTTTAATGCTGTAATGTTTTTCATATAAGTACGAGATACAGGTACAGTCAATGAATTTGATAAATTAAGAGATACTTTTCGTCCATCACGTTGTGCCGTTGTAATAGCATCAATTGCTACCCACCAAGAACGATGAGTTTGTAACCCCGCATAAGATTCTAATAATGCTAATGCATCTTTAAAGCGCATCTAAAGTTTGATGAGGTGTATAATAACACCTCTAATTAGGTGGCCAAAATCACTGTACCACTACAGATAGAAACGAAAAGTCTCTATTTTTCAATATAAATTCAAAAGGTCGAGCTCTTACAACAGAAGAAACACTGAAAGCAATAATCGATGATAATGATAATTTTTCAGATGAGGAGTTTCAAAGTAATCCATCTTTTGGCTGGCCTTATTACCTAGCTCGTAAGATTAAGGAACAACTTAATTACGCCTATATCCCACATTTAAGAAATGCCATTGAGCCTGATACAAGGACATTCCTAGTTGATACGCTCAAGTATTTAATTAACAAAGACTTAATACAAGAAAATGAGTCCACAATAGATATATTTACTACGCTATTAAGTAGTGTAAATAACCTTTTTAGTATGACCAAACTTACAGAGACTTCTAGTGCAGGCTTACTCGGTGCATTTATCAATTATCAAAAGACTTCTCCACAAAAAGTTCATTTGTTTAGGAACTGGGTGCTTAAAAACCATATTTTTGAGCTAAATGATTTAGACATTTCTGGGTTTGTTAAGATTTTCAATAAAATTGCAGACTCGAAAAGAAAAGAAATATTTATCTCTATGCAATTCTCAGAAGATACGCAGCAAAATTTTGAAGCCATTAAGAATGCTGTTGATGAAGTGAATGCTGAACATAATGAAAATATCGGTATCCGTGAAATCAGGATTGATCAATTTAATACAGGATATTCATATGATATTAACGATGAGATCCTATCGCTCATTGAAAGCTGTGGTTTATTGATTGCTGATTTAACAAAAGGTAATAAAAACGTTTACCACGAAATCGGCTACCTTATGGGATTAAATAAAGGAAAAGGCCTTAGTCATTCTAATTTTATTTTGATTCATAACAGCGGTGTTGGAAACTGTAATGAAGACGTAGGGTTTAACCTAGTATCCACTAAACAGCTTCGTGTCGATAATAGCAATTCACTTCGTCTACAGCTTAAAGAGCAAATCAAAATTTACTATGGTCTTTAAGTTGACTTAATGTATACATATGTTCTACATTTTATTTTTTATTTCCTTACCTTGTTGATATTTGACAATTAAATAACTGGTGACACATAATAAGCTGTTATTTTTTCTGAAAGGAAGTCAATCTTGGATACAGCCGTTATACACTCAAATAAAATGAGTGTAAAATCTACATTAAAATTATTACTTATTCTTTTGCCAGTTTTTGGGGTGCTTACTGGAATAGGGCTTGGGTTAATCCTAGGTAATACAGCGTTTGAAACTATTTCTGATTTATATCTAAAAATAGGGGCAGTTCTATTACCTATAATAGCTATCGTAATTTTGGCGTTAACTCGTTATTTTAAGCAAATTGATAGTTTGTAGCATAGAAAATATAATAATCTGTTAAATAAAAACCAAATACAGTTGGTTTTACTTTATGATTATAACCTAACTATCATTTGCCACGTAAAATGGCGTTGTGCGTTTATCAATATAGGAGTTCATAATTTGTTAATCGGTCAAGTTGCTGAACTTACTGGCGCTACTCGTAAGGCTATTCGTCATTATGAAATGATAGAATTAATACCCTCTCCAAAAAGAAGCGGGACTTATCGAACTTATACTGAACATGACGTAATGGTCATAAATATGATTCGAAGAGCTCAAACCCTAGGGTTTAGTCTTAATGAATTAAAAGAGATTGTATCTAAAAAAATCACTGATCAAAAACTTCCTATTCCACTTGTTTCTGCTCATATCGATAACAAAGTAATCGAATTGGAAAAAAAATCTAAAGCCTTACAATCTAAGATTAAAAAATTAAATCAATTTAAAATTGATTTAATTAAAGAATTTTCTTGACCTTGCCCTTAGGGGTAAGGGTTATCGTTTCTTCTAAATTTATTTAGGAGATAATTATAATGAAAAATTTAACTTTCAAGAACAAAACGGTATTAATTACAGGGGCATCTTCTGGTATTGGTAAAGAATTTGCTCATCAACTTGCCAAACAAAATGCAAACTTAATAATCACAGCGAGAACAAACCGTGTTCTTGTTGAATTAGCTAAAACATTACAGTCTGAGAATCCGAGTATTTGGGTGAAAACAATAGATGTTGACCTTAGTGAGTCCGATGGCGCCCAATTGTTATTTTCAAAAGTTGAGGGCATGGGGTTATCAGTAGATTTTCTAATAAATAACGCCGGCTTTGGCAAGTTTTGTGAGTTTTCTGGCGAAACTTTTTCAAACTATAATAAAATGATGATGCTCAATATGAACGCGCTTGTCGAACTTACTCATTTATTTCTTCCACACATGCTAGAAAAAAATAGTGGCGGTGTTATTAATGTTGGCTCTACAGGATCTTTTCAACCTTTACCTTACCAGGCTGTCTATGGTGCATGTAAAGCTTTCGTCTTAAACTTTTCAGAAGCTTTATCAGGCGAACTATTAGGTACAAATATTCGAGTTATGGCTTTATGCCCAGGTGTAACCGAATCTAACTTTATGAAAAGAGCAGATGCTGATACATCACAAATGAAATTTTCATCAACAGAAAAAGTGGTAAACACAGCATTAAATGCCTATGGTAAAAATCGAATATATGTCGTATCTGGTTGCGTTAATTATTTAACATCATTAATACCTCGATTTGTTTCACGAAAGACAACCGTGAAAATTGTTACCAATATGTTCAAAAATAGCGTGTTAAATAATCAAGAACTGCGAAAAAACGCATAAGATCTTTAACGAACAAAAAAACTAGCTGGCTGTGCTCGTTCCTCACTATTATAGCCAGCTAGTTTAGCTTGTCTTAGTGTGTATTAGTCGACATCCATTAATCAATATTGTGCAAAATCATATAGGCTTTTCTATTAAGTACTTTTATTAAAAGCGTCTTCTAATGTTAAACTACAAAAAATTAATTACTTAATACCTAATACTTAATATAGCTATGGCATTTTACCTTCCTTTAGTAGAGCTTCATTTTAAACAGATTAAAATTCGCGATACGCTAACATCACTTTGGAGCGGATGTGGCAGTATTGTGCAGTGCCAGCTTGATGATAAAGCCTGTGTAATTAAAGCGATTAAGGTACCCAGCTACATAAGGCATCCTAAAATTAAACAAAGTGCATTTGCACTAAAAAGAAAACAAGATTCTTATCGTGTTGAATATCATTTTTATAAGTTACATAGCCTGCATTTACCAATATATGCGCAAAGTATTGAATGTATAAACGCAATTAATAAAGATGATGAATATGTATTGGTATTTAAAGATTTCACTAAGCATGGGTTTGCTCAAGCTGGGCATCAACACATTAAAGCGATATTAAATTGGCTTGCGCACTTTCATGCATTTAACTTAAATAAGCCCACTGACGGGTTATGGCAACAAGGTAACTACTGGCATTTAAGCACGCGTCCTGATGAGTTCAACAAACTAAAAGAAAGCGCAGATAAAAAGTCCGATATTAAAAATGTTGCACATAAAATAGATGAGCAACTACAAAGTTGTGCGTACAAAACGCTGGTTCATGGTGATGCGAAACTTGCTAACTTTGCAGCAAATGAGCGTGGTAAAATACTCGGTTATGATTTTCAATATATAGGTGCAGGTAGTGGGGTAATTGATGTCATGTATTTTATGACCAGTTGCTTTAGTGATAAGCAATTACATGAATACGCTGATGAGTACCTTGTATATTATTTTGATAATTTAAAAGCAGCAATTACTACTTATCATCCAAAAGCACCCGCAGATAAAATAGCTAACGACTGGCTTTTTTTATGGCCTGCTGCATGGGCAGATTTTTATCGGTTTTTAGCTGGCTGGAGTCCACAACATCAAAAAATGAATAGCTATATGCTTAAACAGGTGAACAACTGGTTAGCGAGTAATATTGAATAAACAGGTTTTGCTAAACTCTTGCATAAATATCAAGCAAAACCATATGTTTTGACACCGGATATTAAAATCTCTTGAAAACTACAGGTCAAATAATCATTTTTAATATAAAATATCGCTAATTATTGTCTTAGTAGGTTTTTTATCATGGCTATTCACGTTATTACTCACCCTCTTGTTCAACATAAACTCGGCTTAATGCGCGCATATGGCATTAGCACTAAAAGTTTTCGTGAATTGTGCTCTGAAGTAGGTACATTATTAACTTACGAAGCGACTAAAAACCTACCACTTGAAGATAACGAAATAACGAGTTGGGATGGCAATAAATTAAATGTGCAACATATTAAAGGGAAAAAAATCACGGTAGTGCCTATTTTGCGTGCGGGCTTGGGTATGATGGACGGCGTAATGCAATTATTGCCAGCTGCTAAGGTAAGTGTAGTAGGGCTGCAACGTAATGAAGAAACATTAGAGCCAATTCCGTACTTTGAAAAGCTAGTGGGGAATATTGATGAACGCTTGAGCCTAGTAATTGACCCAATGCTTGCAACGGGTGGTTCAATGATTGCGACTATCGACATGCTTAAAAAAGCAGGATGTAAAGAAATTAAAGTAATTATACTTGTAGCGGCGCCTGAGGGAGTTACAAAAACACTTGAAGCTCATCCTGACATCGAAATATTTACTGCATCTGTAGACAGTCACCTTAACGAAAAAGGTTATATAGTGCCAGGTTTAGGTGATGCAGGCGATAAAATATTTGGGACAGTTTAGAAGAATTTCTTGAGTCGCTAGTTAACCTGTTTTATTTTAATATGCTTTATAAGCGAGTGTCCCTTGTTAATATTAAAAGTAAGGCAATTGGTGATACTTTGGCTTCTTATTATTTGACTAAAAGTTTTTGGGTGTCCCATAGTTTTACCATAGTTTTAGTTTTGATAGTTTTGTTTAGTTAATCAATTTCCGGTATTGTGAAAGGCTTTATTTTATCATGTATCGCAATTGCTGTAATTTTGGCTGAAAATTAATGAAAAAATTTGAAATAAATACAAATAGATTAAACATCGAGTTAATGGATGAGGATGGAAGCCAACAGCTCTATGAAAAAAATTATTGGGGGCTTTGGAAGGTTAGTGTAAAAGGCAATGATGTTTTTATTGGTTACATACTGGTAAAGCCACTAAATATATCGAGTGAGTTCCCTGATGTTAATAACATAGAAATAGGCTGGCGTTTTAAACAAGAAAATTGGGGGCAGGGTTATGCCACAGAAGCTGCCAAAGCCGTTGCTGATAAAGTCACTGAACAAAAAAACATTAAAATTATTAGTGCCACGGCAGATGCGAGCAACATCGCATCAATTAGGATAATGGAAAAGTTGGGCATGTCTTTTATTAAAAACTACAACGATAAAACTAAAGGAGCGGACGTTACGTCTGTACTTTATTCTAAGGTGCTATAACACTAAAAATTTCAGTCTACTTATACCTGATTATTAATAAGTCTGAACCTTTCAAAATTAAAGCTTAACCTAAGTCTTAGTGGTATTATCGACATAAGATATTTATATGGATCTAAAATTGTTAGCTATACATTTTAGCCAATAATTTTAACCCGCTTAATACGGTGGTAACTGACAAGAGGTAACAATGGACTGTATAAACTGTGGAGAGAAAACATTTACAGATTGGGATGGAACTCATTTAAAGCTTTGCTCCGCCTGCAGCAAAGAATCAATTAGAAAAGATTTCAATCGTAAACAAGAGCAAGAAAAATTAGTAAAAAGCCCTGAAGTTACTAATACATTTAAATTTAGAACTATTATATTTATTTTGTTAGGTTTAATTACACCTTTATGGCTCATTACGCTGCCACTATTTTGGTATTTTGCTTATAAATCCTATGTTGCAGGAACTGCTTTGTATCCAGAAAGAACTGCTGGTGTTATTTCTAAATATGATGAGTTAAATAAATTAAAAAAGTTGTATGATTCTGGCGCTATAACAGAAGAAGAATTTAATTTAGAAAAACAAAAACTGTTGATGAAAACAAGTTAACATATTATTAAATGAACAGAAAACAGCTAGCAGTTCTTCTTAGTTACCTCTTCGTGAAGTGCTATATTTACAATGGAAATCATATATTGAATAATTAATTGTAAAGTAAATGAATTACCTGAAAAACAAGGCAAATTCATTGTCTCACTTCAATGTTTAATACACTTACTACAAGGTTAAATAGATTCTACTAACTTAATACCGTATAAATACGTTAAAATGTAGTCATTATCTTTGTTTTGAGCCTCTTATATTCATGAATACTAACAATACCGAAGTTGTTACACCTGCTAGCTTTACGCAGCTTAACCTTATTTCGCCTTTAGTCGCGCGCTTAGCCGAGCTGGAATATCAACAACCAACGCCTATTCAAGGACAGGCTATTCCTAATGTGCTAGCTGGGCGTGATCTCATTGCTGGCGCAAATACGGGCTCGGGTAAAACAGCGACGTTTGCGCTTCCTTTGTTGCAACAACTTTTTAATAAAAAAGCACAAAATAAAAAAAGCATGGGCAAGGAGGGCAATTTTGTTAGTGGGCTAATTTTAGTACCTACGCGTGAATTAGCGAAGCAAGTTGCTGACAGTATTCGATCTTATGCCGCACACCTTAATGGTGCGATTAAAACCGTGGCAGTATTTGGTGGTGTGTCGGCAAATACTCAAATGTTAGCCTTACGCGGTGGTACTGATATTTTAGTAGCAACGCCTGGGCGATTACTCGATTTGATATCAAGTAATGCTATTAAGCTTGATCGCGTTAAAACCTTGGTGTTAGATGAAGCCGATCGCATGTTGAGCTTAGGTTTTACTGAAGAGCTTTCTGCGTTATTAGCGTTAATGCCAACGCAAAAGCAAACGTTATTATTTTCTGCAACCTTTCCAGAGCAAGTTAAAGTATTAACGGCACAATTACTTAACAATCCTGTTGAGATACAGGTACAAAATGCTGATGCTAGCACTTTAGTTCAACGTGTTTTTACCGTGAATAAAGGCGAAAAAACAGTATCACTTGCGCATCTAATAAAACAGCATAAATGGCGACAAGTGCTGGTTTTTGTTAATTCTAAAAAGGGTTGTGAACATCTTGCTTATAAACTTTCCAAGCATGACATTGTCGCCGAAGTATTTCACGGCGATCAAGGACAAGGCGCTCGTAATCGTGTGCTTGATGGATTTAAAGCTGGTGATATTGACGTGCTAATTGCAACTGATATCGCAGCCAGAGGCTTAGATATTGAAAAACTGCCCGTTGTTATTAATTTTGATTTACCAAGAAGCCCATCAGATTACATGCATCGCATTGGTAGAAGTGGCCGTGCTGGCGAAGTGGGATTAGCGTTATCCTTGATTGATTATGAAGATTATCATCATTTTAAAATCATCGAAAAGAAGAATAAGATCATACTTGAACGAGAAGAAATTATTGGTTTTGAAGTTGATGAAACACTTATTGATCCGTCTTTTTCTGCAAATAAGCCAATGGCGCCGCCAGAAGGTAGGGGTAAAAATAGTGGTAAGAAAAAAGCGAAAAAGAATTTAAAAAGTAAGTCGTCTATTAATACCGATATTTGGGCGGGTTATTTAACATCAGATTCTGAGTAACGCTTAAATATAGATAAGAAAACAAGAAGTAATACACTCAAGTGTTAGCCAGCGTTAGTTTACATTGTTACTAACGCTAGCGTATTTATGGTATTCGCTATCTTTTACCTTTTCTGTCATTAAATTGGTTGTCTGCAAATCGCGTTAACCCTTTTTTATGTGCTGGTGTTCTTTTTCCTTTACCTTGCCCTTGTTTAGGTCTATTTTGTCCAGGGCTGCTTTTAAAGCCATGTGCATTATTTTTACCTTGTCGTCTATCATTATTTTGATTACGTTGCTCATTACGTGTTTCTCTTGGCACTAGGCAGCCTGGTGCTGAGCCAATTAATTTACTTAGCCCCATTTTTGTTAATGCTGCACGTATTTCTGGCCAATTATTTTGATCGTGGTAACGTAAAATAGCTTTATGTAATCGGCGTTGAATTGTGCCTTTAGGAACAGTAACTGTACCGTCATCTCTAGCGATATTTTTACTAGTTACATTACGTAAAGAGTTAATCTCGGTGTGATATAACGTTGTTGCATTGGCTAAAGGTGATGGGTAAAAATTCTGTACTTGATCAAGTTTAAAGTCGTTATTTTTTAGCCATAGTGCTAAGTTAACCATGTCTCTGTCGGTTGTTCCTGGGTGTGCAGAAATAAAGTAAGGAATTAAATACTGCTTTTTACCTGCGACTTTAGAGTAATGATCAAACATTTCTTTAAATTTATCATAGCTACCCATACCAGGCTTCATCATATTAGCTAATGGACCCGTTTCGGTATGCTCTGGTGCTATTTTTAAATAACCACCAACATGATGAGTTGCTAATTCTTGCACATATTCAGGATGTTCAATGGCTAAATCGTAACGAACACCTGATGCTATAAGTACCTTTTTAATACCTTTTACTTTTCTCGCTTTTCGATACAGCTCTATCGTTGGCGTGTGATCTGTATCTAAATGACCACAGATGGTTGGCCACACACAAGAAGGTTTACGACAAGTTGCTTCAGCTTTTTCACTTTTACAATTAAGCTGATACATATTGGCAGTAGGGCCACCTAAATCAGAAATAACGCCAGTAAAACCTGGTACTTTAAGTTTTATATCTTCAATTTCAGCAATAATAGATTCATGAGAACGAGACTGAATAATACGGCCTTCATGCTCGGTAATAGAGCAAAAAGTACAACCACCAAAGCAGCCTCGCATAATGTTGATAGACGTTTTAATCATGTCGTAAGCGGGGATTTTAGCATTACCATAACTTGGGTGTGGTACACGTTGATAAGGCAAACCAAATACACCATCCATTTCATCTTGCGAAAGAGGTTTGGCAGGTGGGTTCAACCAAATAATTCGGCTGCCATGAGATTGAACTAAAGGTTTTGCCGATGTTGGGTTTACTTCTTGATGAAAAATACGAGATGCATGCGCATAAAGGACTTTATTGTCTTTAACTTGTTCAAAAGTAGGCAAGTTAATATAAGTATTCTCCCAAGGTTTAGCCTTTTTTTCCCATGTAGTATTGCGAGAATAACTAGTTTTACTTTCATTAAAATCTGAAATATTGATTACTTGTGCAGTTTTTGTAATATCTTTTAAATCGCTATTTGCTTCAGCCGTGGCGGCTTCATTGTCGCTACAACTTTCTGAGGTTATTTCAGCATAAGGATTGATTATAGGTTCTATTTTACCAGGTCTGTCAATATCACGTGAATCTATACCTTTCCAACCGGGTAGGGCTTGGCTCGCTAAAAATGCACTACCACGAACATCCGTGATTTTTTTAACGTCTTCACCTTTAGCAATACGGTGTGCTATCTCAATAAGAGGACGCTCTGCATTACCGTATATGAGTAAGTCAGCTTTTGAGTCAAATAATACTGAGCGGCGAACTTTATCAGACCAATAATCATAATGAGCGATACGGCGTAAACTTGCTTCTATGCCGCCAATAATAACAGGAACGCCTTTAAATGCTTCTTTACAACGTTGAGTATAAGCAGTTACTGCACGGTCGGGGCGTTTGCCACCTTCATCATTTGGTGTATAAGCATCATCATGACGCATACGACGTTCAGCGGTATAGCGGTTTATCATGGAATCCATATTACCCGCGGTAACACCAAAAAATAGATTTGGTTTACCAAGCTCCATAAAGGCATCTTTTGAGCGCCAATCAGGTTGCGCAATAATACCAACACGAAACCCTTGCGATTCTAGCATTCTGCCAATAACTGCCATGCCAAAACTTGGGTGGTCTACGTAAGCATCACCTGTGACAATAATAATATCGCAGCTATCCCAGCCCAATACGTCCATTTCTTTTCTCGACATAGGAAAAAATGGTGCTGTACCGTACATTTCGGCCCAATATTTTGGGTAGTCGAATAAGGATGGCTGTTGTGCTTTGATCATAGAAGAACTCAATTTATTTGGTAATATTCAGCATGCTGAAACTTAGCGCGCGATTATAACAAAAATTGAGTGGTTTTTCTAAAGGTATCTATTATCTTTAAATACAATGCACTTATGTTGGTATTAATTGGATAAATTTAAAAAGAGTTAGTTGGCTAGGTTTTAATGTAATTTACATTGTTCCATTAAGAAACAATGTGTTTTTCCTTTTTTTGCAGATATTTCGAGTTCTGCAATTTCATCAGCGTTAAATAAACTATTCGATAAAATAACAGCAGAGCAATTACCTTTACTTAATACTGAGGTAATTTGTGCTAATGCTATTTTTGCTCGGTTAGTTACAGAGCTTTTATAATTCACCATAAGTATTTTTGATACATCTACACCATGTGTTTTCGCTAGTTTCTCAATAGAGTTTTCTTCTGGGTTAATAAATAATAACCATTTCTTTTCTTGCTTATGTTGATGGCAGATATGGGCATATTGACTTGAAAGCTCGAAGTCGTTTGTGACGTTAGTATGTTGAAACCAATTTATATTTAATGGTGTTGCTGTATTAAAACTATTTTTTAATTTATTGATATTATTGGTGTTAGTGTTAATCATTATTAATTCTCTTAAGGCATATTAAGTAAAAATAGACATACTGTGTTTATATACAGTATGTCTATTTTGTTTAATATTCAACCTTTTTTTGTAATTAATTTATAATTTAGTTTCATTCACGAATAGATCAGAAAAATAAAATTTCTTTATAGCAGCATTTAATAGATTTTGTTATGGTGTTTGATACATTGAAAGTTTTCATTTGATAAGTCTTAACCCTTCCAATTAATAATTATAATTGGTTAAGCAATGAGTATAACTATGTTTAGTAACATGAAGATAATACTGGCGGATGACCATCCTTTATTTCGCCAAGCGTTGACGCTTACGTTAAAGTCAAATTTTAGTGGTGCAAAAATTTTTGAAGCACAAACTATTCCCGATCTTGAACAGCATTTACAAAGTGTAAATGATGTTGATTTATTATTACTTGATCTTGATATTCCAGGTGCAAAAGGATTTGACAGCTTAATTGCCATTAGGCGTACATACCCTGAGCTAGGAGTGGTTATTATTTCTGGTTTTGAAGATAAAGAGACCATTTATAAAGCGATGAACTATGGTGCGGCAGGCTTTATTCCTAAATCTACGCCTGTGCCAGAAATGGTTATTGCGATAAAAGAAGTACTAAGCGGTACGTTGTGGACCCCTGATGGTAAGTTTAATGGTCATGATACCGAAAAAAATATTGCAAGTGAGAAAGTCGCGTCGTTAACTCCAAAACAACATAAAATATTATTAATGTTTGCTGATGGTTTATTAAATAAACAAATTGCTTATGAATTAGGATTATCTGAATCTACAATCAAAAGTCATGCAAGCACTATATTTTTAAAATTAGGTGTTAGAAGCCGCACTCAAGCAGTAATCCTTTTGAATGAAGTGCAATCAAGTCAGAGCGTTTTTGGTCAAACTTCTATCGAATAGCTGAACGCTCTGATATCTATCTAGTGCTAAATTGATTGTTAGCACTACTTATTTGCATAGTTCTTAGCGAGCTCTTTTGTTAGTAATGCGCTCATAAGCGCTCGTAAAGCTAGCGGTTTAATAATTTTTTGTAAGTAACTAATATTATTTTGTTTGGCAAGTGCCATCAGGTTTTCATCTGTGGTTGCTGTTATTAGTACTGCTGGTAAAGAATATTGACTTGTTGACCTTAGCTGCTTAATTAATTCAATTCCGTTAATTTGATGGTCGTTGTTTTCTTTGTTGCGCTCATCATTTCTTAGCTTATGCATCGTTAGGTTTAAATCTTCATTTTTAGCTTCGGTTAGCTGATAATCAACCAAAAAAATGTCTATTTCATCTTCGTGTTTTCTATAAATTTCTTTGGCTTGTTGAGCGTTAATTGCGGTAAATACTTGGCATTGCCATGCCCTTAACAATGTTGACATTCCCTCAAGTATTGCTTGTTCATTATCAACACATAAGACGCCGACACCTTGTAAATTCATACTAGCAGTAGGTTGTACTTGTTGATCTTTCAACATAGATTGAATAATTGGAACATTAATACTAAATAAGCAACCGTGTCCGGCTTGAGATCTGAGATTGATTTTATGATCCAAAATATTGGCTAAACTTTGTGCTATGTTTAAACCCAGCCCTAGCCCTTTAGGTCCCATATAATGACTGCTTTTTAATTGGGTAAACTGTTCAAATACTTGTTTTTGTTTTTCTATTGGGATACCGGGACCATTATCAAATACTTGAATAGAAAGCTCATTTCCTTGTCGACGACAGCCTAATAACACTTTATTTTTTTTGTTGCTTTTATTTGTGTGTGCATAACGAAAAGCGTTACTTAAGAAGTTTTGGATAATCCTTGAAAGTAAGGTTATGTCACTAGCAACAAACAGTTTGCTTGTTTTACAGTGAAACTCTATTTGGTACTCATCTGTTAGCGCATTAAATTCACTGGTTAGCATAATGAACAGTTTCTCTACAGAAATTGACTCAATGCTGGGATCAATATTACCGCTTTCAATACGAGATATTTCATTGAGATCAAGCAATAAGCTATTCGCTATTTCTAAAGAGTTATCTATTTTATTTATTTGTTCGCGAACGTCATGACTGACTTTAGGGTTTAAAGATACTGAAGATGAAAATAGTCTAGCAGCCGATAAGGGTTGTAGTAAATCGTGGCTACATGCTTTTAAATATTGACTTTTTTTAATATGCGCCTGTACGGCTTTAGCTTTTGCTTGTGCTAATTCGAAGTTAGCTTGTGCAAGTTCCTTATTTGCTTGCTCTAATTCTGCAGTACGAAATTGTACTCTTGATTCAAGGTCTGTGTTTTCATCTTTGAGAACTTTTTCTGTTTGACGATATTTAGTGATATCAGAAAATATCATGACAAAACCACCACCTGGGATAGGGTTTCCTTCAATATGAATGTTTTTGCCATTTTTGAGTTTATACTCGGAGTTGTGACGACTACCCGCTTTAATAAATTCGATACGTTTTTCAACTTGTTGATTAATATCTTTAATAAAATAGTCTTGTTGACTTAGGTTGAAATAAATTAACTGACCGATAGGGCAGCCGATATAAATAATGTCACTGGGGTAATTGAAAATATCTACGTATTGTTTATTCCATGCGACTAATTTAAGTTCGCTATCAATAACGGATATTCCTTCACTAACATTTTCAATAGCGCTTTGTAGCACTGTTCGGCTAAATTCTAGTTGCTGGGTAGAGTTGTCTTCAACTAACTTAGCGACTTGATCGAAGGGCATGGTTTGGCCACTGATCGCAAAAGAAGTCACAAGTTTTGCTGATGCTGAGCCTAATACTCGAGCTAGCGTTGTTTCGGCGTGTAGTAATATAGTTTCATTAAATTGTTTACTGTGTTTGTTACGGTAAGGACGATGAAATTGCTTAAAGCATTGTTTTGCTTTTTCTTGACCAATAAAACGGGCAACTAAAAACTCGAGTTCAACAATGTCAACTTTGGGCTGAGTAGGCAAATTCCACTGCGTGTGTAGTCTATTTTTATAGAAAAATTTACTTTGCATTTGCTCTCGAATACTCTGTCTTGTTAATAAAGAAATCAGCCAAAGTGAAATAATGTTGATAAGCAACCCAAGTAAGGTGACTACAGTCGTTTTAGGTAAGTCACTATTTACAAAAGGGTGTTGGTATAAACCTAATTGTGGTAGTAAATTAAAGAGCACCCAAATAGTAAAGCCGCTGCTTATTCCTGTTAGTACACCTGCAAGTGTTGCTTTACGCCAATAAAATGCGACAAATAAAGCAGGCCCCACTTGAGCTATTGCGCCAAAAGCAACTTCACCTAGTGATGATAGAGTATCTGGTGGCGACAGTAATAAAAGGCCATAACTTAAGAAAATAACAAAGAGGACGAGTGCTTTACGAATAAATAAAAGTTGCGATTGAAAATGATTAAAATTGTGATGTTGTTTATGCGAAAACTTAAACATTAACGGGAACACAATTTCATTACTGAGCATAGTACTTAACGCGATTGTAGATACAATTACCATTGAGCTTGCGGCAGAAATAGCGCCCAAAAAGGAGAATAAAGACAGCCATACTTCGCCATGAAAAGCAGGTAAAAAAAGCACATAAGCATCCGCTGGCAATGAATCTCCATAATTCAAATGGCCGGCCAACCCTAATGGGCCAGCGAAAAAAGCAAAAATAAGCACGTAAATAGGCAAAAGCCATCTCGCCATGGCACTTGTTTTCTGCTCTTTTATTTCAACAAACATAACTTGAAATTGTCTTGGTAAACACAAAAAAGCAGACATAACAATAATTAGCATGCCGAACATACCAACAAAGTTAGAAAAATCAAATTGTTGCTTAATACTTAATTGATCTTTTGATAGCGCCCAAATATCCATTGGCGAGTCATAAATAATAAAACACACAAACAAGCCTACCAAAAGAAAAGCGATTAATTTTACGAGTGATTCAAAAGCAATGGCAATCATTACGCCAGGGTGACGCTCTGTTATATCAATTGTACGAATACCAAAAATAATAGTAAATACGGCCAAAATAATGCTAACAATTAACCCTATTTTCCAAATAGGTAAATGCTGGGTTTCTTGTAAAATTTGATAGGAATAAATAATCGCTTTTAGTTGCAAGGCTATATACGGCATAGTTCCGATTAAAACGACTATGGTAATAATAACGGCCAAACTTTGAGATTTACCAAAACGTGCGGAAAGTAAGTCAGCTATAGAGGTTATTTTAAGTTGTAAGCTTGTTTTTATCATCCGCTGAATAAAAGGCCAAGCAAATACAAATAATAAGATAGGAGCTAAATATACTGAAATGTAGGTATAGGAATTATTAGCTGCTTGTGCACTTGTACCTAAAAAACCCCATGAAGTGCAATAAACCCCTAAAGATAAGGCATAAATAATGGCTTGTTGTTTAGTTTTTAGTTTATTTCTGTATTTACCACCTAAGTGGGCAATCAGAAATAATAAACTTATATAGCCAATGCTAACGCTAACTAATAACCAATTTGCAAACATACTTATTCCAGAAAACTAAACCTTCTTACTAAATTTACCATAGTTCACTGACAATATATTTCTATATTTCTATAACTTAAGTACTAGTACTTTGGTTATTTAAACACCTAATACTAAAGGACTAAGCGCTAGGTGCTAAGTCTTATTGCCGATTGTTACATTTGTTTACTGTTCTATTATGTTTTTGAACAAAGAGAATAACAAAACAATAAATACAAAAAGTAAAACTATAAATAAAAAATATAAAAAAGGGGAAATAGTAATGTTTAGCAATAAGTCTACAAAAAATAAATCTAAAAAATTATTACTTGCTGGAAGTCTACTTTTAGCTACGGGTGTCGCTAATGCAGCTTACGATATTAAGTTGACGGATGAAGATAGCCTATCTTTTGGTGGCTACATTAAAGTGGATGCTCGCTATGTTGATGGCGATGTTGCATACCGACCATATTGGGCCGGATCAGGTACTAAGCTAGATGAAAGCGCTTCTCAGTTTAATCTTTTTGCCAATGAAACACGCTTCAATATGAAATATACCCATGATGATGTTATGGGGTTTATTGAAATGGACTTTTGGGGAGGCGGGGGTAATGAGATTGTTTCTAATTCTGCTAACCCTCGTATTCGTCATGCGTTTATTAAGTATAAAGATGTATTAGTTGGGCAAACATGGTCAACTTTTATGAATACTAGTGCTATTCCTGAGTCAGCCGATTTTGCTGGCGCTACCTTAGGTTTAGTTTTCATTCGACAAGGTCAAGTTCGCTATACCATGGGAGACTTTCAAGTATCAATTGAAAATCCTGAAAGCTGGGGTGGCGATACCGCTAATGACAGTATTCCCGATGTTGTTGCGCGTTATAACCTAAAAGGTGACTGGGGAAATATTTCTTTTTCTGCATTAGGTCGTCAGCTAAATACTAATTTAGGTAATACCGAAACAGCGATAGGTGCTTCAATTGCTGGCCGCATTAAAACAATCGGTAAAGATGATCTTAGGTTCCAACTTCATCAAGGCGAAGTAGGTCGTTATGTTGGTGCAGGTTTTACTCCCGATATTTTCACTAAAACAGATGTGAATGGCAATGTCATTGAAGAAGTGGAAGATGTTACTTCTTATCTTGTTGCTTATCGTCATTATTGGACTGACACTTTAAGAAGTACTGTACTTTATGGTGCTGCTGATGCGGACTCTTCAGGTGCAGATCGTCGTCAATGGGGTGTGAATTTATTTCAAAATTTAACCAAGCAACTAGCCGTTGGTGTTGAAGTAGGTAACTTCACCATGAAAGAGCAAGACGCTGATTCTAATTACGCACAACTTTCACTGCAATACGTACTTTAGTTTTCAAGTAAAGCGTTGTTGACGTAACAGTTCCCATTTTGTTGTTACGTTTTGGTGGGGGGATATTCCCCCACTTTTTTTAAACGCATCTATTATTTTTATTTATTTAGGAGAGGGAGTATGGCTGAGTCAATACTCAAAGTAGAGCAAGTTTCATTAGCATTTGGTGGTGTGAAAGCGCTAACTGATGTTAGCTTTGAAGTTCCCCGAGGCTCTGTATTTTCGATAATCGGCCCAAACGGTGCTGGTAAAACGTCCATGCTTAATTGTATATCTGGTCGTTATCGCCCTAATTCAGGCAATATCATTTTTAATGATCAAAATGTCACTAAGTTGTTGCCAAATGATAGGGCCGACCTTGGTATGGGGCGTACTTTTCAAAACCTAGCTTTATTTGGTCACATGTCGGTATTAGACAATATTATGGTTGGTCGTCACCACCTATTAAAAAATAATTGGCTTACAGGCCCACTATATTGGGCTTCAAATGCACAAAAAGAAGAGTTAGCACATAGACGATACGTCGAAGAAGTTATTGATTTTTTAGAAATTTCTCATATCAGAAAATCGGTTGCCGGCACGCTATCTTATGGTTTACGTAAACGCGTCGAGTTAGCAAGAGCAATAGCTTTAAAGCCAGAATTAATTTTACTTGATGAGCCCATGGCGGGAATGAACCTGGAAGAAAAAGAAGACATGGCTCGTTATATCCTCGATTTAAACGAAGAGTTTGGTATTACCGTTGTGATGATTGAACATGACATGGGAGTGGTTATGGATATTTCCCATCAGGTGATGGTGCTCGATTTTGGTAAAAAACTAATTTCTGGTTTACCTGATGAAGTGATGGCTGACCCACATGTGAAACGTGCTTATCTTGGTATAGAAGATGACGATATTGAGAAAGCAACAGTCTATGCAGAAAAGGAGGCTAGCTAATGTCAAGTTTAACAGAAGTAGCAGCGAATAAAGATTTTGATATGGGTGAATTAGATACTTTTCCTAAAATACTTCGTCACAATGCCTTGAAACACCCAAATGATATTTCAATGCGTGAAAAAGAGTTTGGTATATGGAATGAATTCACTTGGTTAGATTATCAAAACCGCGTTAAGTGGCTTGCTCTATCATTAAGAGAATTAGGTATTCAACCTAAAGATGCAATTGCTTTATTAGGTGATAACCGTCCAGAGTGGGTTTGGGGTGAAATATGTGCCCATGCAATGGGCTGTTATTCTATTGGGATTTTCCAAGATTCATTACATGAAGAAGTGGTTTATTTACTTAATAAAAGTAATGCGACTGTTGTGATTGCGGAAGATGAAGAGCAGTGTGACAAATTACTTGAGTTAGGCGAAGACATTCAAGATGTAAAAATTATTGTTTATTGCGACCCTCGTGGTATGCGTAAATATGATGATAAACGATTAGTGAATATTGAAGACCTTTATAAGCAAGGACAAGCAATAGATAAAGCCTCTCCTGAGTTATATGACCTATATGTTGACTCTACACGTGCAGAAGAAACCGCTATTTATTGTACTACTTCAGGTACAACGTCTAAGCCTAAAATAGCATTTTTAGGTGGCGGAAATTTTGTAAAACACTGTAGTTCATACTTGCGAGCAGATCCTCGCCAAGCTGGTGATAACTACGTTTCAGTTCTTCCTTTACCTTGGATTATGGAGCAAGTCTATGCTGTTGGCCAAGCATTAATAGCAAGACAAATTGTTAATTTTGTTGAAGAGCAAGAAACCTTAATGGCTGATTTACGAGAAATAGGGCCAAGCTTTGTATTACTTGCGCCACGTGTTTGGGAAGGCATTTTAGCTGACGTAAAAGCTCGTATGATGGATTCAACACCATTAAAACAAAAGTTATTTGATTATGCCTTTGCCTTAGCTGAAAAAGCACAGAACCAAGGAAAACGCTCTTGGCTCGCCGATTTATTATTAATGAATGCGTTAAAAGATCGATTAGGTTTTACTTTTTTGAAATCTGCCGCAACAGGTGGTGCCGCGATGGGACCTGATACTTTTAGGTTCTTCCAAACTATTGGTGTGCCTTTACGTCAACTTTATGGTCAAACTGAACTATGTGGTGCTTATACCGTGCATGAAGCAAATGATGTTGATTATGACAGTGTTGGTATCGCTTTTGATAGTGCCGAAGTAAAAGTGATTAACACCGATAAAGCAGGCGTAGGTGAAGTTATCGCCAAAACCGTTGGTATGTTTACCGGCTATTTAGATAACCAAGAAGCATATGACGAAGATGTTATTGATGGTTGGATGCATACAGGAGACGCCGGTTACTTTAAACCATCAGGTCACTTGGTGATTATCGATCGTATTAAGGATCTGGCGAAAACAAGTAACGGTGTGCAGTACTCTCCACAATACATTGAAAATAAATTGAAATTTTCATCTTTCATTGGTGAGGCCGTTATTCTCGGTAAAGATAAGCCGTATTTGAGCGCACTTATCTGTATCCGTTTTTCAATCGTATCAAAATGGGCTGAGCAGCACGGCTACAGTTTTACTAATTATACTAGCTTGTCAGCCTTACCTGAAGTGTATGAGAAATTAAGCGAAGAAATAGAAAAAGTTAACGATACGTTACCCGATGCTCAAAAAATTAATAAATTTATCTTACTTTATAAAGAATTAGACGCTGATGATGGTGAATTAACTCGTACCCGTAAAGTGCGCCGTAGTGTTATTGCAGACAAGTATGGAGACATTATTACGTCTATTTATGATAACAAAGAAAAAGTTGATATAGATACTGTGATTACCTTCCAAGATGGTGGGAGCTCACGCATTAAAACTCAGCTTAAGGTATCTACGTTAATCGAAAATGATGGTAGTGCAACTACAGCAAATAATGTTAGCCAAATAGAGAGGAAAGCATCATGAATTTTGAACTCTTAATTCAATTAGTAGTAAACGGACTGATAGTTGGTTTGTTATATGGCGTCATTGGGATGTGTTTCGTTTTGGTTTACAAATCAACCCAAATTGTAAACTTTGCCCAAGGTGAATTTCTGTTGATTGGTGCCTGGGTTTGTTGGGCATCACTTATTTACTTAGAGCTACCATTTTTTGCTGGTTTCTTACTATCGCTTTGCTTTATGGCTGCTTTTGGGGTGTTACTACAAATGATAGTGCTAAGACCTATGATAGGCGAGCCTATTATCTCTGTGATTATGGTAACGATTGGCTTATCAATATTTTTCCAAGCACTAATGAAGTGGATATTTGGTGTGTCACCACAAAGTTACCCTCAAGTATTTGATACTCAAACAATTAATATTATGGGATTAAATATTGAGATGGCGTACTTAATGAGTACCATTATTGCCTTAGTTATCATGATAGCTTTCTACTTATTCTTTAAACATTCTAAACACGGTCTAGCAATGCGCGCTACTGCTTTTGACCAACAAGTATCACAAAGCTTAGGTATATCTGTTAAACACGTTTTTGCGATGAGTTGGGGAATTGCCGCAACTGTTTCAGCAACGGCAGGTATTGTGATTGGCATGGTAAATGGGGTTTCAGATTCACTTTCTATTATGGGAATTAAAGTTTTTCCAGCGGTTATTTTAGGCGGATTAGATTCCATTATCGGTGCCATTGTCGGTGGTTTAATTATCGGTGTGTTAGAGAATGTTGCCGAGTTTTTTGATAGCCAATATTTAAACATTGGCAATATGTATGACATAGCACCATTTTATGTCTTGTTAATCATTCTTTGGTTCAAGCCTTATGGGTTGTTCGGTACTAAAGACATTGAGCGTATATAACGCGACTTAATTAACAAAAAGAATAATTATTAGGAGTAACTTATGTCGAGCTTAACTATGCGTCCGTGCGGAGATTTCCGTACCAGCTATAAACAAGACAATACAATTTTTGAAACGAAAACCATCCGTTGGGTGACTATATTTACCATCATAGCGTTGTGCTTTGCACCGGTATTACTTGACGGATACTTTATTACCTTATTGATTCAAATATCCTATTTAGGCATTGCAGCACTGGGGTTAAATATTTTAGTGGGATACACCGGACAAATATCGTTAGGTCATGGGGCTTTCTTTGGCTTTGGCGCATTTGCCTCAGCTTGGTTGAATACAAGTTTTAATATACCTGTGTTTTTGTGTATTCCTTTAGCTGGTTTTTTAACCATGGCGGTTGGCATGATGTTTGGTGCACCGGCGGCAAGAATTAAAGGCTTATACCTAGCAATAGCAACATTAGCATCGCAATTTATTATTGAGGATTTCTTTGCTCGTGCTGAGTGGTTCTCGGGTGGTGCATCAGGCTCTATGGCAGAGCCAGTAAAATTATTTGGTTTTGTTTTTGATACCGACCAAAGTTTTTATTATATCGCGCTGTTTGCCTTAGTTTTTATGTTTATTTGGGGATGTAATTTAATGCGCAGCCGTGATGGGCGAGCTTTTATAGCGGTACGAGACCATTATTTATCAGCTGAAATTATGGGCGTTAAATTAAATAAATACCGTTTATTATCCTTTGGTATTTCTTCATTCTATGCCGGTATTGGCGGTGCATTATACGCGCATTACTTAGGTTATGTATCTGCAGAAGGTTTTACCATTATGATGTCTATTCAATTCTTAGGCATGATTATTATTGGTGGCTTAGGGTCTATTAAAGGCACATTAATGGGCGTTATCTTTATGGTGTTTTTACCTGAAGTATTATCAAGCGGTGTTGGTTTTATGAAAATGACTGATTGGGGCAATATTCCAATGGTTATCGATGGTTTAGCTTACATTAAAGAAATGGCAATTGGTTTGGTTATTATCGGATTTTTAATTTTTGAGCCAGAAGGTCTATCACATCGCTGGACGCAAATTAAAAACTATTGGAAATTCTATCCATTTGCTTACTAAGTGCTTTGTTTAAGTTATTAGTAAGTCATGGAGAATAAGATGAAGTTAAGTTTATGGGGAGAATTTTAGCTTAACTTCTGAATAAAATGTAAAAAAGTTTAACAATCTAATATATAACAATAAGTTAAGGAACATCACATGAGAAAAACTATAAATAAAAAATTATTACTAAGTTCAATTGCGACTACTGTTTTGTTAAGTGCTATTAGCCAAGCACAAGCACAAGATTCTGTTTTTGTTGGTCATTTGGCAGATATGTCGGGTCCAACAGCATTTGTTGGTAAAAATTATGCTGATGGTGTACGAGACTCTCTCGCCTATATAAATGCTAATGGTGGCATTAGTGGGACTAGACTTGAATCTGAAACAATTGATTATGCTTATAAAGTACCACAAGCGATTGCCAATTATAAAAAATGGAAAACGCGTAAAAATATGGTGGCGATGCAAGGTTGGGGAACGGCAGATACTGAAGCATTAATCTCTTTTGTTGCTCGTGATAAAACGCCTGTTTTTTCTGCGTCTTATTCCGGACATTTGACTGATCCAACCGCTAAAAATCCACATACGAAAAAGCCAGCACCATATAATTTCTTTTATGGAGCATCTTACTCTGATGCTTGTCGTGGTTTAGTTCAGTGGGCCGCTGATGATTGGAAAAAGCAAGGTAAAGACGGCAAACCCAAATTTACCCATATAGGCGCCAACCATCCATTTCCAAATGCTCCAAAAGCTGCTTGTGCAGAGTATGCTGAAGAACTCGGTTTTAATGTGCTACCACCCGTTGTTATTTCTATGAAACCTGGCGATTTTAAAGCCCAATGTTTAAGTATTAAAAGCTCAGGCTCAAATTATGGTTATATCGGTAACTTAGGTGGTTCAGTTCAATCGTTAGTTAAATCGTGTAGTACTGTTGGTGTTGATATTCAATTTATGTCAAATATTTGGGGCGGTGATAAAGAAGTCTTTGCAGCTGCAGGCGAAGGAATTCAAGACTATATATTCCCAACGATGACCCCTTTTTGGGGAGATGATGTACCTGGCATGAAGCTGCTACGTGAAATTTCTAAAATGTCAGATGAATCAGGTAAAGAAGAACGTGTTCATCACTATATTCGTGGTGTTTGTTCAACTTACTTTATGAAAGAAGCAATGGAGTGGGCTAAAGACAATGGTGGTATTACTGGTGAAAATATCAAAAAAGGGATGTATGTTCATAAAGATTGGGTGCCAAAGGGGTTAGAAGGTGTTTGTTTAGCTGCTAATTGGACGAGTGAAGATCACCGTGGTGTTAACCAAGTTAACATTTACAAAGGCAACTATAACGATGGTGATATAAAAATTGAAAAAGTATCACAAGTTACCTTAGACCGTCGCGATGATTGGTTAGGTTATTAATTTTAACTTATTAATTTCAAGTAAGCGATTGCAGCACCAATGATGTCATTGGTGCTAGTCATAACCACTCATTGCGTTATTTAGCGCTGTGGTTGTGGCGATAACTTGATGATTTTTAGCGTAATAAAATTAGTTAGCGAGTTTGTGATTATATCTAATGGGTATTGATTTCAAATTAGACAAATATAAAGATTTTAACGGAGCCTATAAATATGTCTCAGGCAGCAGCAAAAATTCAAACAGCCACACCTATGTTATCAGTTAACAATATAGAAGTTGTTTATGACGAGGTTATCCAAGTACTTCGAGGAGTATCTTTAGATGTACCAGAAGGTGATGTTGTTACTTTACTTGGACCTAACGGGGCAGGAAAATCGACAACATTAAAAGCGATTTCTGGACTTTTAAAGACAGAATATGGTGAGGTCACTAAGGGTGATATCACTTTTATGGGCGAACGTATCGACAAAAAGAACGCAGAAGATGTTGTGCGTAGTGGACTTTTTCAGGTAATGGAAGGGCGTCGTATTATTGAAGATATGACATCAATTGAAAATTTGAAATTAGGTGCTTATACCCGAAACGACTCTCAAATCAATCAAGATATAGAGATGGTTTTTCATTATTTTCCAAGGTTAAAGGAGCGTACCGGCTTAGCAGGGTATTTGTCGGGTGGCGAACAGCAAATGTTGGCGATTGGTAGAGCATTAATGGCACGTCCTAAAATGATCTGTTTAGATGAGCCATCGATGGGCTTATCACCATTGTTAGTAAAAGAAGTTTTTGGAATTATTAAGAAAATAAATGTAGATCAAGGTATTACCATGTTATTGGTCGAACAAAATGCTAACTATGCAATAAAGGCTGCTGATTATGGTTATATTATGGAATCAGGGAAAATAGTGCTTGATGGTACGCAAGAACAATTAATGAGTAATGAGGATGTGAAAGAGTTCTATTTAGGTGGCGGTAATGAAGAACGCAAAAGTTTTAAGAATTTAAAATCTTATAAACGACGTAAACGTTGGTTATAAGATTGTACTTAATGATTTATTGCCATGTTGAGCTTCGTTTTATTTTGTAAACATTAAATGGCTTGACGGTGAACTTAAAAGTACATTGCAAATTTAAATAATAATAAACGTTATCATAAGAGATTATCGAGTGACCATGAATAAATACTTTTACGAGAGTGAGTGCGAGAGCTCACCATTGCGAGAGCAAGCATTATTAAGACGTTTGGCAGATTTTATCAATTATGCTAAACAGGAGTGTGAACATTACAAGGAAACGCTAGCTCATATTGATGGAGAGAAAATCACTAGCCGTGAATTATTAGCTCAGCTTCCTATTACCCGAAAGTCAGATTTAATACGTTTGCAGGCTAAGCAATCTCCTTTAGGTGGATTAAACGCTGCAAAAGCTAATTTAGGTCGAATCTTTCAATCACCAGGTCCTATTTATGATCCTGAAAACACGAAAGATGATTGGTGGCGTATGGGCCAAGCTTTTTACGCCGCGGGATTTAGGCAAGGTGAACTTGTTCAGAATTGTTTGTCTTATCATTTAACGCCGGGCGGTTTTATACTTGACTCAGGCGCTAGAGCTTGTGGTTGTATCGTGATTCCTGCAGGTCCAGGACAAACAGATCAACAACTCGATATTATTGAACACTTAAAACCACAAGGCTATGCCGGTACACCATCATTTTTAAAAATTTTATTAGATAAAGCCAAAGCTGAAAACCGAGACGTATCTAGTATAACTAAGGCGTTGGTTACTGGTGAAGCTTTACCTAAACCCTTAAGAGCCGAGTTAGCTGCTGCAGGAATTGATACTTTGCAAGCCTATGCGACTGCTGATGTTGGTCTTATTGGCTTTGAATCACAAAGTGATGAAGGGTTAATCATCGCAGAGGATTTGCTGGTTGAAATAGTGCGACCAGGAAGTTTAGAGCCTGTGGCTGAAGGCGAAGTGGGTGAGGTTGTTGTTACTAGTTTTAATGTAGATTATCCACTTATTCGCTTTGCTACTGGAGATTTATCTGCTGTGAAGTTAGGTGTAAGTGACTGTGGTCGGACGAATATGCGTATTAAAGGCTGGCTAGGACGTGCTGATCAAACAACTAAAGTGAAAGGTATGTTTGTTCATGCAAGTCAAATTGAGCAGGTGAGACAAGCTTATCCTTACATTGCTAAAATGCGCCTAGTAGTCTCGCAAGCTAATTATAATGATAAAATGCATCTACAGTGTGAAGTAACAGACAATAAGTATTTAAAAGAAGATGTTACCAATATGCTTGATAGAGTTAGTAGCACATTAAAAAAGGTTACTAAATTAACCGGTACGATAGAGTTTGTTGCACTTGGGTCGCTTGCTGATGATGGCAAAGTGATTGATGATTTGCGAACTATTGATTGAGTTTAGGGAAGTTAATTGTATAAAAATAGGCATTAAGCAAAATTAAGATAAATTAAGTTATAAGTAAGCTCTAAGAAAGCTCAGTTAAAGTTAAGTTTAATATTTTTAATAAACAAAGTTGAGCGCTATTTTATCTACTATTAAGGAATAAATATGGAAATCAAAGCTTTTCAGGATTGTTACCCAGAAGAACTAAGTCATTGTTATGGTTGTGGTAAAAATAATAATTATGGTCACCAACTAAAAAGTTTTTGGCAAAATATTGATAAAGATAATGTATTAGCAAGTACGACTGTAGCTCATTATATGCCGGCAGATATATACACTGCGATTCCTGGCTTTGTCTATGGCGGCATGCTTGCCTCATTGATCGATTGTCATGGCACTGGCAGTGCCTCAGCAATGGCTTATCTTGCTCAAAATCGTGACATGGGAAGTACCCCAGCATTGCGTTTTGTAACAGGTGCGCTCAACATTAATTATTTAGCACCAACACCTCAAGGGGTTGAGTTAACGTTAATTGGACGTTTTAGTGAAGTAAAAGAAAGAAAAGTTATTGTGGATATATCTTTGTCTGCTAATGACATTGTTTGTGTTAAAGGGCAAGTGATTGCAGTATTAGTGCCTGAAGGTATGACACCTAAACGTTAGTGTGTATTTATATACAGATGTGATAATTCAACCTAGCTTAAGTTAATTAGTCTAAATTGCTATGGTAGTAGTTGTAGGACTAATTAACTTTTCAGACTGATTTTTGACCCATTTCTTGAACTGCCTTTTTAGCTAAGCGCTTACCCACTAAACTCTTTCGATTCTATATTTATATCCTACTCACAATTACCTTCGTAAGTTTCAAACCACTAAAGTATTTTATACAGCGACTTATTTCCGCCATAAACAACCCTTTATTTTTTCTAATAACATCGTTACTGTCAACTGAACTATTAGTGATATCGTTTTACCCCCCCCCCCTAAGTATTACATGTTTTTTATTGGCTAAAGGAAGTCGATTTACTTGTTATTTGATGAGCAATTAAATATTTTTGGAAGTGATCGGTGGCTAATGGTTTACTGTATAAATAGCCTTGTAATTGTTCGCAGTGTAGGTCTGATAGAAATTTTAGTTGTTGATTAGTTTCAACACCTTCAGCCACAACATCCATACCCAAGTTATGAGCGATAGTGATAATGGTCGCAACCATATTTCTACCTTGCTCAGACTCTTCAATATCATCGACAAAAGCTTTATCTATTTTTAAGGTGTTAAGTGGGAATTTTTTTAAATATGCTAAAGATGAGTAACCGGTACCAAAATCATCTAGCGATAAATGAATGCCCATAGCTCTTATTTGTAGCATGGTCTTAATGGCGCTTTGCGGAGAGTCCATTACTGTGCCTTCGGTTATTTCTAACTCTAAATGCTGAGGCGGTAGCTCGCTTTCTTTTAAAATAGTTGCTATTTGTGCAACTAAGTTCGATTGGGTGAATTGTACAGCAGATAAGTTAACAGCAACTCGACCAGTAAATAAGCCAGCATCAACCCATTTTTTTGTCGCGAAACAGGCTTTTCTTAGGACTATTTCGCCAATATCAATAATTTGTCCCGTTTCTTCTGAAACTGGAATAAATACAACTGGGCTAATAATACCTTTACTGGGGGTTTCAAAGCGAACTAAAGCCTCCATTCCAGAAATTTTGCCACTCGCAATTTCAATTTTAGGTTGATAGTAAACAGAAAATGAATCGTCTTTTAAGCCATGCCGAATTAAACTTTCAATTTGTAATCGTTTCACTGCTTGTTTGTTCATGGAGGCACTAAAAAATTGATATTTATTACCGCCACTGCCTTTTGCATGATACATTGCTGTATCGGCATTTTTAAGTAGCTCGTGCCCAGTATTACCATCTTCAGGAAATAAGACAACACCAATACTACTGTACAAAACTATTTCTTGGTTGTTTATTTTAAAAGGGATGGCAACAGTGCGTAAGATATCTTTGGCTAATGAAGTAATAGTATGTATATCATTAGTACCTTCAAGAATAATACTAAACTCATCGCCCCCTAATCGATAAACGGTATCTTGTTCACGTCCAAGAGTTAACATTCTTTTAGCAACTTGGCATAAAATAGCATCACCTATTTGATGTCCCATAGAGTCGTTAATTTTTTTAAAGTTATCTAAATCAAATACGAATAAGGCATGATTAATATTACTTTTGACTAACCTTGCTTGGTGAGCTTGAAAATATGAGCGATTGGGCAAACCTGTTAAAATATCTGAACTAGCTAGCTTTCTTAATTCAGATTCTATTTGTTTACGTTTGGTTATGTCAGAAAAAACACCCACAAAATGAGATATTTGATCATTTTCATCATTAATAATATCTAAGTTTAAATCAGCAAAAAACTTACTGCCGTCAGCTCGTAAACTTTCAACTTCGCCATGCCAACTGCCTTTGGTGACTAAGTGTTGTTTAAGCTTTTGGGTAAAGCTTTGAGGGTACTGTTTGAATGTGATCGGTTGACCAATCATATCCTCTCTTTCTTGTCCTGTTATTCGCTGAAAAGCTTTATTGATATCAACAATTGTAAATTGACGATCATAAATGACAACAGCATCCGATATATTTTGAATACATTTAGCAAATAATTTTAAACTTTCTTCCGTTTTTTTAAGTTTACTTATATCCTTAAGTGTACCAGTCATACGTGAAGGATTATTTTTTTCATCACGTTCAACTATTTTCCCTCGATCTAAAATCCAAATCCATTGATTGTATTTATCTTTAACTCGGTAGGTTGCTTCAAAATGCTCTGTTTTTTCAGAAACATGATCGGCGAGGGTCTTTTTTACTCTCTCAATGTCATGTTGATGTATGTTAGTAGCTTTACTACCATTGTGATGTTTTTGCGCACTTTTATTTCGAGTTCCATCTTGTGGGAAGTCCAAGACTCCCCAAATATTAGAGCGATAAATTTTATCAGTGATAATATTCCAATCCCACATTTCATCACCACTTCCCCAAAGTGAGAGTTTTAAACGTTCTTCACTTTCTTTTATTTGAGAATTATAGTGTTTCTTGTTTTTATACTGTTGAAATATATAAGTTAAAAATAAAAAAGAAATAAAAGCATAAACGGCTATCATGCTTGCTGATAACCACCATGGAGGTAAAATTCGTACATGTAATCGACTGATTTTCGTTTTTTGAGGGGAATGAACATCAAAGGCTTGTACTTCAAATATATAATTACCCGGGCTTAAGTTAGTGTACGTAGCGCGGTTGTTATATCTTCCTGTATTAAGAGAAGCATCAATCCATTCAGTCTCTAGTTCAACTAATCTATACTTGTAACGGATTTGATTATTAAGTTTTGCGTTAGGAGAGACAAACTCAAAGCTGATAGGGGATTGTTTGTAGGCTAATTCGAGCAAGCTTAAAGCATTTAGCTGTTTTTTTAAGGTAAAAGGAGCATGAGTATTGGTTAATTCAGCCTCATCTACTTTTATTGGTACTTTTTTGTTAGCAACATAAAGGTTGGTAAATATTGGTGCAGTAATGTTTTGTTCTATTTTTAATAATTCATCAGGGTTAAATTGATAAAATCCATTGGGGCTACCAAAAAACATATCGCCATTACTTGATTTAAAGGCCGCAGATTCTTGGAATTCAGGGGTATTAATATCGAAGTCTACATCAAATTTTATTACTTTTTCTGTTGCCAGTGATATTGCGTTTATACTTGTGTTTGTTGCTACCCAAATATTGTCATTGCTATCAACTAATAGTGATGCGATATAGTTATTTTGTAAGCCATTATTTTCATTGAAAGTATATGTTTTTTTTTCATTGAATACAGTTAACCCTTGTGACTCTGTGCCTAATAGAACATTATTATTTTGCATCCAAATGTTATTGATTAAACTATTATTAATGATGTCAGTTAACTTTTTACTGGTTTTTTGATAAGAATATTCATTTGTATCAAAGATAAAAGCTTGATTTTTTGTTGATAACAGAAATAATTTATCGCCATTAACTTGAAAGTTAATGAATTGACTTTTATTTAGGGTTGGATAAACAGTAAATGTTTTTTGCGCTATGTGATATTCAGCTAGAAAGTTTTTGCTGTTAAGGTACCAAAGGCTGTCTTTTATTTTTACGACAAAGTTTTCAACAGGGTGGTTTGACTCATTGAACCAAGCTTTATGTTCCGTTACGCTATTTTTATTAATATCATACTGATAGAGCTTGCCACTTTCTGTTCTGAGAAAAAGCTCATCATCATTAGCTGAGAAAACCTGCCAAATATTTTCATTTAAATTTAGTTTACTTTTAGCTAATACTTTTGTTTTAGATAAGCTAAATAAACCATTTTTTTCAGTAGATAACCATATAGTGCCGTCAGAGCTCTCTGCAAAAGACTCAACACGATAACCTTGACCATTATCTCTGGCTAAACCATGATAAATAAAATCTTTCAATGCTGAATATTGGTTTACACCACCGCCATAACTGGCAAGCCACATATTATTATTGTTATCACGATATATATCCATTAACCAGTTGTCACTGATAGACGTTGATTTTGGGCTGCTTTGATAGCTTTGAATTTGTCTATTTAATAAGTTAATTGTATTTAAACCATTGTGAGTAGCTAACCAAATGTGGCTTTCATCATATTGAGCAATGGCTCTGACATTATTAGACAATAATACTTGCTGATCATTAACATCTTGTTTAGTTGTGGTTAAATGTGAAATTAATTGGTAACGGTCATCAACAATATATAAGCCATTATCTGTGGCTAACCAGTATTGATTGTCAATAGTTTTCATATCAAATAAGGCAGTGGCAGTAATTGATAAGTTATGTTTATTTTGTTTATTAAGGGATCCGATATAATTGAGATTTTTACTGAGTAAATGAATGCCTTTATCATAACTACCAAGCCAATATGTACCTGCATTGTCTTGGAATATCGTTTTTATTTCTTTAAATAATTCGTTGTAATTCCGGATGTAAATGGGGTCGAAAGCTATCTCTTTAACTGGTGTTTTGACCGACAACGTTTGTAATCCTTGAGTTGTCGCAATCCATAATAACGACTCACTTTGGCCACCTTGTGCCGAGCTGCGCTTATTTTGATAGATATCCCAAATAACGTTATCTTTGAGTGATAAATTATTTTGCTCTTCATGAACAAAGTTATTGAAGTTATCGAGCTCATAATTATAACGGCTTAAGCCATTTTCAGTACCAACCCAGAGTGTTTTCTCACTATCAATGAATATTTTTCGAATAATATTATCAGCAATAGAGTGTTTATCTTTAGTGTTATGTCTGTAGACAACAATATTATTACCGTCAAAACGGTTTAAACCATCTTCTGTGGCAAACCAGATAAACCCTTGATGGTCTTGGGTGATATTAAATACATTGGAGTTTGATAAACCGTCTGACGTTGATAATTGGTTAAACTTGAGGAAGTTATTACTTAAAGTGCTTTGAGCAACCGATTGGCTGCTTGGTAATGCGTTAGCTGTATAACTATTTATCGATAGGATTGCGAGTAAAAGGCTGCTGATAAACTTTTTTATAATAACCATTCGCGGTATTTTATCGGCAATTAAATACAAGGTTATAATAGCAATAAATGTAAAAAAATATGGCAGCACAGTACAACCTAGTTTGATTTAAAGTAAAAGAGATATAAAACATTATTGTTTTTTATACAAAAAAAGAAAAATAAGGTTTGTACCATTAAAAATCATGCACCGCTTTAAGTCAACTTTTCTCTTTAATTGTTTTAAATACTGCTTATTATCTACTCATAAATTTATATCGGTAGTGTTAATATTTTCTTTTACTTTTTTTAGTGAAGTAGTTAGGTGTTATTATATTTTTTCTCTTTAATTTTGCTTCTATTTTTTGCGTGAATTCAGGTTCATTTGTTGGTGTAGACATAAGAATGATTCTGTCAGGGTGGGAAATAGTCATCAATTGAGCCTGAATAAAGGTTATTATTTCTTCAAACTTTATACTTAAAATAACGTTGATAAGTTGTTTAATATGTGAAAAGTGTACATCTTTATTGCAAATAGCTGCCCAGAATCGCTGACTTTTTATTCTTAAGTTATTATCTTTTTCTTGCAACTGTCCAGCTAGACCTTGAATAAGGTGTGTCCAGTCATCTGGAGAGATGCTTGTTATTGTTTCAACACTTTCATTAATGAAGCGATCAATAGCCTGCGTTAAGGTAATTGCATCGGTATGTGGCGACTGAATGTAAAAGGCAATGCCTGGGTAGCGATTTATTGGAACATAACCAACACCGACTAAATAACCATATTGTTTATTTGTGCGCATCTCTTGAAAGAATAAAGGAGATAATAGGTGACTAGTTATCATGGCTAAAGCAATTGAGTGATTATTTCTCGTTTCTAATGGGGCGTACACTACGGTTGCATGATCATGTTCCGGTATGGTTATTGGGAGTACAAGCGTTTCTGTATTGGATATATCAACAACAGGGCAAAGAACTGAATAGCCAGCATGATAATTGTGATTAAATGCGCGTTTAATGTTAGCGACTATCTCATTAGCATGTTCCATTAGCCAATTACCATGGATAAGTACTTCTAGGGTAACTTTTTCGAAAAGCTTTTTACTATAGGCTTGATAATGGGCAAAGGAAATGTGAGTTAAAGCCTGTGCTAAATTGGCTGACGTTGGGTTGTTTGGTTGCATCAATGAACTTAATGTGGAAAATAATTGTGAAATAGATTTACTCTTATTGCTATTTTCCCAATGATTGATTAATTGTTTTTTAAATAAATTGAAATCGTCTTGAGTGATATAATGATGCTTTAAGCGGTATATAAGTTTCTCTAATAATTTAGGCTGATTTTCACTAAATCCTGATATTTGTAACGTCATACCACCTTGATGAGCATATAAATGATAGTGAATAGAGGCAAGCTCTGCATCATAATTTTCTTCGATTACGGTATTGGTGAATAAGTCGACAAATAACCGCGTCATGGCAATATTCTCTATACTCTCTATTGAGCAAGGTGAATCTATACCAACATATATATACCCTTTGGGGACTTTAAAGGTTGTGTCTTGTTGATACCATACAACTAAGCCATTAGAGTCTTCAATTTTTGTCGGGTGTTTTTTATCATTATTATTATCAAAAATTTGTGGTTTACCTGTAATGTAAGGGTTTTCTTTAGGGAGATATAGAGCCTTATTTTCCTGAAAAGCTTCACTGGTTGGTGTTGATAGGTTATGCCAACGAGCTAATAGGTGCTTTTCTATTTTAGTGACATGATAAGGAACTTGATACCAAGTACTGGTTTTAGAAAAACGGTTGTTTTGGCTAACGTGAATAATGCGTACATTGTCTGCATTCAAATAATTAAGTAAATGATTAACATTTTTATGACTCATACCTGACATGATGTAGTCACCAAAAATATAGTCTTTAGCCGGATAATGCTGCATATTAATGACCAATTGGCTTACATTATCGAGCGGGGGGCACTTTTCATGGTAAATAAAAGCGAGTTCAGCAATGGTTTGTTTTTCTTTATAGTAGTAGCAAGGGATTTTTGTGGATTTCAACAAACCAATATAGGAGAAAACAAGGCTAATAATTTCATTAATATGTGCTTCACCTAATTCAGTTAAACTAATGCTGACGTTAAAATCTTTAAAGTTAGAGCCATTAATGCCAGAGCCTGCGGTTAAATTCATCGCCCATTGTGTTTTTTTTAGTGCTGATAAAATACTGCCTTTACCTTCATGTCCAATTAAATAAGCTAAGATAGATTCAGGTTTATCTTGATAATATTTATCAATACTTTCCATTGCAAAACTGATAATTAATTGATGTTCATTCTTTACCGGCTGCACATCTATTTGTATACCTTGATGTTCAGATAGATATAACGGCTCAGTAATTTTATTTAATGGTTGGCTATTGTTTTGAATGCCACTGAACATGCTTTCGGCTAAGTGTTGTAATTCAGCTAAAGGTTGTGGCCCTTCAATGGCAAGTGTCATAGAACTTGCTTGGTAATATTGATTGAAAAAAGCGTTGATTTCCTTACTTATTGATTCATTATTTCTATCTGCAAGTGTATCTAAATTTCCGACAGAAAATTTTGAAAATGGGTGGTGTTGATTAATTGTTTCTTTATGTACGTCATATAACCGTCGAACATCATCCTTTAGTTTTAATTTAAATTCAGCTTCAATGTTTTTTCGTTCTGTGACAACAAAGTCATCGGAAAGTAACGGTGAAATAAAAAACTGACTGAAGCGCTCTAATGCTTCGGTAAAATATTGATGTTGGATATCGAAGTAGAAACAAGTGTGCTCAGTTGCAGTCCAAGCATTGTTACTGCCGCCATGTTGGTTAATAAATTTTTGATACTCACTACCATCAGGAAACTTACGTGTACCTAAAAATAACATATGCTCTAAGAAGTGAGCTAAACCTTGCCTTGTTTGTGGATCATTAAAATGCCCTGCATTTACCGCTAATGCAGCGGCAGACTTTTCAGACTCTGCATTATTAATCAGCAAAACGCGTAGACCATTGTCCAAAGTAAGTGGTTGGTATTTTTTTAAATCATTTGGACTTTGCTTCAAGTTGCAGCTCCTAAATTAGCTTGAGAACTCTTTTTTAAATTGAGCTGTTTTTTTATTAATTGGCAGCCTTTAAATTACCTTATGAAATAAGTAGAGTCTAATTTATTCTTAACAGTTGATTTATATTCTATTACCATTACTATAGCCAAAATAAAGACAATAAGGGTAAGTTTATCTACTCGATAAACTGGAGAATAAATGCATATTTTTATCATGCGCCATGGAGAGGCTGCAAATACTGACACTGAAGACTCAGTTAGACCGTTAACAAAAGTAGGCATTATTGAAACTACCAAAATGGGAGCGTGGTTAGCACACCGAAAATTATCGCAAGTGAAAGTGTTTGTTAGCCCTTATCTTAGAGCTCAGCAGACGTGTGCGAATGTTATTGAAGCTATACCTGAAATGGCAATTAATAGTGGACTCATGCCTGAAACACTTAATTTAATTACGCCTTCAGGTAACCCGCAGCAAGTGCATGATTTTATTGATGGCTTCATTAAAGATATTGGTTCTTTTAATAAAGAGACAACTCTAGATAAAAAACAAGGTGTCTTATTTGTTTCGCATATGCCTTTTGTTAGTTATTTTGTTGCCGAGTTAACTAATTCGAGCAATATGCCACTTTTTGCGACAGGAACAATAGCGATAATTGATTATGATATTGAAAAAATGCATGGTGAATTAGTCGGTATGGTATCACCAGAAAATGCAGAGCTTTACAGTGAGGAATTTTTTTAGTTGTTATTAGCGTAAGTTAGCTGAATCGATATATTACATTCTTGTAAATTTATCTTTGAGTTCAATAAGAGCTAATAAAGCGCCATTACCACCCCATTCTAAAGGCGCTTGGTGAAATGCCATTACATCAGGGTGTTGCACTAACCAATGAGGAACTTTATTTTTTAATATCTTTGAACCAAGACCATGAATAATACAAACGCATTGCGCATGTTCTTTTTGACAAGCATAGAGTAATGCAGCTATTTCTTGCTTGGCTTGATGTTGATCTAAACCATGTAGATCTAAAATTAAATCAGGTTTGTATACACTACGTCGTAAATTCTTAGCTTCAAAACTGTCAACATCGGCGCGTACATATTTCATTGGCCCCTGTTTATTTAAATTGGGTTCAAACTCATCAGAAAAATGAAATTGTGCATGGGCTTTGTTTTTGTGTTGTAACGTACTTTGTAGCGAATTTTTTAGCTGATATTTACTTTTTGGCTTGCTGAGCTTTTTATCAAAGTGTATTGTGTCCACCTTTAAAGGTTTCACCTTGCCAATGGCTTGTTGAAACAACTTTTCTTCCACGTTGTCGTTTGATTTTTGAAATATATCTTTCATTTTTATCATGGCAGTTTAAAAATATCAGTTAATCTTTACAAGAGATGAATGTAATGAATTATAATCAAACAAACGTAATTGATGATGCATACATTCTAAAGAATGTAGAGTATACAGAAAACTTAAAGGTTTTAGGAACTAAAAATGAGTAAGTTCACCGCCGTAACGAGCCAACTTCACACAATCGCTGATTATTGCCGATATGGAGCAACGTTATTTAATCAAGCAGAGTTGTTTTATGGCCATGGTAGCGATAATGCTTTTAACGATGCTTATATATTAGTTATGTATGCTTTGTCTTTACCTAATGATACTGACGACAGTATTATGTCATGTCGTTTGATTGAAACTGAAAAAGTAGATATTTTGGGTTTGTTTACTCGTCGTATTGAAGAGCAAATCCCTGTTGCTTACATTACGAATGTGGCTTACTTTGCCCAACTACCTTTTTATGTAGATGAACGTGTATTAATCCCTCGTTCACCGATTGGTGAATTAATTGAAACTAAATTTTCACCTTATATTGCGAAAAACAATCCACCTAAGCGTATTTTAGATTTATGTACCGGTAGTGGTTGTATAGCAATTGCTTGTGCTAGTTATTTTGACGAAAGTGAAATTGATGCAGTTGATCTATCTATAGATGCGTTGAATGTTGCTCAAATAAATATAGAAAATCATGGCCTTTGTGAACAAGTTATTCCAATTCAGTCTGATATATTTTCTGGGGTTGAAGGGCAAAGTTATGATTTAATTGTCAGCAATCCACCTTATGTTGATCAACAAGATATTGATAGCTTACCGCAAGAATATCATCATGAGCCTGAAATGGGCTTAGGTTGTGGGGAAGATGGTTTAGATATTGTTCGTGTTATTTTAGCTGAGAGTGCTAACCACCTTAACGATGAGGGATTACTTTTTTGTGAAGTAGGAAACTCAGAAGTTCATGTTAAAGCCCTATATCCAGATGTTCCTTTGACTTGGCTTGATTTTGAACGAGGCGGGCATGGTGTTTTTATGTTAACGAAAGCGCAGTTGATTGAGTTTTCAGATGTTTTCGTTGCTGCTTTAAAACACGATTCAATAAATTAAATAGTACTAAGCTAGTTTAAGTAATTAATATTAGTGAGTTAATATTAGAAATTAGCAGTATAAATTCATATATTTGTAAAATAAGAAATAGATCTTGGAGCTAAAATGTCAGGCAATACCTTTGGAAAATTATTTACCGTCACCTCATTTGGCGAAAGTCACGGTTTAGGACTAGGCGCCATTATTGACGGTTGTCCTCCGGGAATCGAATTATGTGAAGAAGATTTACAGATTGACTTAGATAGACGCCGTCCAGGTCAATCACGCTTTACTACAGCTAGAAATGAAGCGGATAAAGTTAAAATAATGTCAGGTGTTTTTGAAGGAAAAACCACTGGCACGCCTATAGGGCTTATTATTGAAAATACAGATCAGCGTTCTAAGGATTACGGAAATATTGCGCAAAGTTTTCGACCAGGCCATGCGGACTATACTTACACACAAAAATATGGATTACGCGATTATCGAGGGGGCGGTCGTTCGTCAGCAAGAGAAACAGCTATGCGTGTTGCTGCGGGTGCCGTAGCTAAAAAGTATTTATTGCAAAAGTTTGGTATGAAAATACAAGCTTGTGTTACACAAATTGGTCCTATTTCGGCAACAACTGCTGAAGGAAAGCCACTTGATTTTGCAAACATTAATTGGAATGAAGTTGAAGAGAATCAGTTCTTTTTTCCAGATAATAATAAGCTTGAACAGTTAGACCAATATTTACGTGATGTTATGCGTACTAAAGACTCTATAGGCGCAAGACTTAGTGTTGTTGCAACAAATGTACCTGTAGGCTTAGGCGAACCTATTTTTGATAGACTTGATGCAGAGATTGCCCATGGTTTAATGAGTATTAATGCTGTTAAAGGTGTCGAAATTGGTGATGGTTTTGCTGTTGTTAATCAAAAAGGCTCTGAACATAGAGATGAGCTAACGCCGGGAGGTTTTAATAGTAATCATGCTGGTGGCGTTTTAGGTGGAATTTCTTCAGGACAAAATATTATTGCTCATTTAGCCTTAAAGCCGACATCTAGTATTGGTGTTAGTGGTAAAACAGTTGATGCTAATGGCGAAGCAGCAGATATTATCACTAGAGGTAGACACGACCCTTGTGTTGGTATTCGTGCAGTACCTATTGCTGAAGCTATGTTAGCACTAACATTAATGGATCATTACTTAAGACACCGCGCACAGAATGCTGATGTAGTTTGCACAACGCCGGTGATCACAAAGCATTCAATTTAATTTTTATGATGTAGTTATTTACTCAGTAACTATTTAGCAAGTTGTTGTTTTTCAATTAATCATAACTCATAAATTATCATAACCTAGACATAAAAAAGCCCAGTCAATGACTGGGCAAAAATAACAAATAAGTAGGAAATAGGGGAGAATTACAAACGCTTAACTATCACTTAGTAAGCTTTTACCATTGATTGCAATTTTTCTTGGTTTTAACGCTTCAGGTATTTCTCTCTGCAAATCAATATGTAATAAACCATCCTTCATAAAGGCACCAATGACTTTAACATGTTCACCTAATTGAAACTTTCTTTCAAAATTTCGTTCGGCTATCCCTTGATGTAAAAATTTTCTCGGTACTTGTTTTTCTGAATTATTATTTAGTGCTTTTGTGCCAATAATAATTAGACTGTTGTCTCTTGATTCGATATCAATATCTTCTTCACTAAAACCAGCCACCGCCATAGTAATTCTATACTTATCTTCGGCTAGCAGTTCTACATTATATGGTGGGTATGAAGATTGTTTTTCAGCTTGTGAAGCTTTGTCAATTAAGCCAGCTAAGTGATCAAAACCAATAAATGAACGGTAAAGTGGGCTGAAATCTGTAGATGTACGCATAATAAAATATCCTAATAATTAGCAATAATAATATTATTTTAAACAATAAGTGATTGTAACTTCTGATCTCTATATTGAGCGACTCTTACCAACTAGGTTGCATAAAAGTAAATTTTCAATACGCTATTACATAGTGATATAAAGTAATACTCATTGATAAAATAATGCTGCCTTTCTTACCTAATGTAGGCGTTAACGAACAGGCAATGAGTTATACCATTTGGTATTTTGTAGCCCCTTACGGCGACTACACTAATAAAGATGGGACTGGTAAAATATTTTTCAAGGAAAAAAATAAAAATATTTTTATTATATTGATTTATATGGAATTATTTATTTAATTAATTATCAGGTAACTCATCATCGTTATCATTATCTTTACTTTCAACGACTAAAATGGGGGCTATATCTCTCACTGCTTTTAATGCAGCGGTGTAATCTGGATGTTGAGAAATATTTTTAACTAATTCTTTATATTTCACTTTTCCTTGAGCATCAACAATAAAAATAGCACGAGTTAGTAAGCCCATATCTTTGATAATTAAACCGTATTTTTCACCAAAATCACGCCAAACTGAGTCGGATAGTACTTTGATTTGATCAACATTTTCGACTTTGCAAAAACGCTTTTGCGCAAAGGGTAAGTCATTACTGATAGTTAAAATAGTTATATTACTGGGTAATTTTGATGCTTCATCATTAAAGCGTTTGGTTTGAATAGAGCAAATGCCTGTGTCCAAACTAGGAACAACAGAGATTAAAATAGTTTGATCTTTAAAATCAGATAGTTGCACAGGCGCAAAGTTTTTGTCTACTACTTTAAAGTTAGGTGCTAGATCGTTTATAGCCACTTGAGTTCCAAGTAATGTGACATACTTATTATTTGCTTTAACTAAGTTTTGTGTTTGATTCAAATTGTCCTGACTAAATGCTTGAACATTGAAAGTTAAAAGAGAATTTATAATGAGTGATGCAAATAAAAATTTGTTTAAGCTAGTAGTTTTCATCATTAGTTGGGATAATTAGATTAAAAATTAAGTTTACCGTTTTTCTGATCTAATTTCTGCATTATTTTTAATAATAGTTGTCAAGTTCTGAAAGATTAACCTATTGTTAGATTATATTATGAAAGTATTTTACTTGATGTA
Organism: Colwellia sp. 5_MG-2023; assembly: GCF_030547795.1. Lineage (NCBI taxonomy): Bacteria > Pseudomonadati > Pseudomonadota > Gammaproteobacteria > Alteromonadales > Colwelliaceae > Colwellia > Colwellia sp. 5_MG-2023. Next base: position 48,399 of record NZ_JAUOPW010000015.1, read on the forward strand.
AATAAAGCCTTCATATTGTACATTTTTCTTAAAAAAGTGATATCTATATGTCCACTAAGCTACTAATTTGTGACGATTCAAATATGGCACGAAAGCAACTTGCACGATCTTTACCTGATGGTTGGGATGTAGAAGTAAGTTTTGCAACGAATGGTATCGAAGGGATTGAAGCCATAAAAGAAAACAAGGGAGATGTGTTACTACTTGATTTAAATATGCCTAAAATGGATGGCTATCAAGTACTGGAAGCTATTTTAGCGCAAGATTTACCAACATTAACGATAGTGGTTTCTGGTGATATTCAACCAGAAGCACATAAAAAAGTTATTGGATTAGGTGCATTAGCCTTTATTCAAAAACCTGTTAATAAAGATAAATTAACTGAAGTTTTATTGTCTTACGGTCTATTTACAAAAGATGAACAGCAAAATGATCTCCAAGATATTTCTGATCGTATACCAACAGCTAGTAAGCCTGAGCCAACTAAAAGTGGTAATAAGCAACTATCATCGCCACAAGCGAATACTAGTTTCACACCGACCTTAAGTGATGAATTAACTTTAGCGCCGAGCCTACGTGACTGTTATCAAGAGATTGCTAATGTTGCTATGGGCAGAGCAGGTGATTTATTAGCGCGTTTATTGGATGTATTTGTAAAACTACCTATACCTAACGTAAATTTTATTGAAGTTAGTGAGCTCAGAATGGCATTGGGGGATGTTGAATCCAATGAGAGTACATCTGGTGTTTGTCAGGGCTTTATTAGCGCAGGGATATCAGGTGAAGCATTACTTATTCTTAATGATTCAAGTTTTAAAGATGTCGCTTCTTTAATGAATTATCAGTATAACGAAGACGAAGGTACAGAGTTAGAGCTTTTAATGGACTTATCAAACGTATTGATTGGTGCTTGTTTAAAAGGAATATCAGAACAATTAGATATTAATTTTAGCCAAGGCCATCCCGTAGTTTTAGGTCAACACAGAAAAATATCAGAATTAATCGCTAACAATGTAAATAAATGGAAAAAAACTTTAGCCATAGAGATCAGCTATAGCATTGAGAGTTATGAGATTAAATGTGACTTGTTGCTGCTGTTTACCGAGCAATCAATGCGAACGTTGAATAATAAACTTACTTATTTGTTAGAGTAAGTTTATTACTCGTTGAATAAATTTAAACCGTTATACTTAGAAAGTAGGATTAGACCGTATGTCGTTAGAAACCTCGCAGTTAAATGAATTACACTGGTTAATGGAAATGCTTCACAGCATTGACGTTGGCTTAGTTGTTTTAGATACAGAATATAAAATTCAACTGTTTAACGGTTTTATGGAAAATCATAGTGGTTATTTGCCTAGAGAAGTAAAAGGAAAAATACTTTTTGATCTCTTTGATGAAATCCCTAAAGATTGGTTTAAACGCAAAGCTGAGTCGGTATTTTTATTAAAGAATAAAGCATTTACTATTTGGGAACAGCGACCTTATTTATTTAAGTTTGATAGCTATCGTCCAGTAACCGGTAGTGCTGAGTTTATGTATCAAAACTCGACATTTATTCCATTGGCTTCTTCTACGGGTGAAATAACACATCTTTGCTTACTTGTTTATGATGTAACCGATAATGCTATACATAAAATGAGTTTAGAAAAGGCAAATGCCGAGCTTGCTATTTTAAGTCAAACAGATGGTTTAACTAACTTATTTAATCGCACTCATTGGGAAAGTTGTTTACAAGCAGAATACAAACGTTGGATTAGAAGCCAACACCCTTGTTCGTTAGTGATGCTTGATATTGATCACTTTAAAAATGTGAATGATAGCTATGGCCATTTAGTCGGTGATGAAGTTCTTCGGCATATTTCAGCGTTAATCAAAGAACAGGCACGTGAGACTGATATTTCTGGTCGTTATGGTGGTGAAGAATTTACTATTTTACTCACTGATACTGAATTAAAAAGTGCTTATGTTTTCGCTGAACGTCTGCGTAGAGCAGTAGAAACAGCCGTTGTGAATTATAATGATATTAAAATTAGTTGTACTGTGAGTATTGGCGTAGCTGAAGTAGATGCAAGCATAAAAACGCCAGCAGCTTGGATTGAGTGTGCAGATGCGGCGCTTTATAATGCAAAAGAAAATGGTCGCAATAAGGTAATATTACATTCAAAACAAGATTAGTTTACTTTTTAGCCATTAGAATAACTAGAGATTCTAATGCTTACTTGTTTGGTATTATTCTTTGTTTAATAAAAATAAATACCATTGGTACTAAAATAATTAGTAATAATATTAATCTTGGCCACTGGCTATAAGGTGTTTTTCCTACCACTAATGGTACATCAGCTTTTAATACACCTTCTTTAAATTGTGGAATGCGAGCAATATAGTCGCCATTATGGTCAACAATAGCAGTAATACCATTATTTGTTGCTCGTAATAATGGTCTGCCAAATTCTAATGCGCGCATACGTGCAATTTCCATATGTTGATGTGGCCCATGAGAATGACCAAACCAAGCATCATTACTGACTGTTAGCAGTAAATCAGTTTCAGGTATTAAATTAGCGGCTAATTGATGAGGAAAGGCGATTTCAAAGCAAAGTAACGGTAGTAAGTGTAAACCGTTAGCGACTAAGTTAGGTTGAACATAATCACCTCGACTAAAAGAAGACATAGGGAGATTAAAAAGAGGAGCTAATGGACGTAATAATTCTTGAAAAGGGACAAACTCACCAATAGGTAATAAATGGTGTTTAGAATAACGGTTTTGATGATTATAGTAATAGCTTATTTCATCTGTCGGCTGTGCTTTTCCTAGAGTAATTAAACTATTGAAATACTCTTTACTTTCAAAGTTATAATTAAGAATTCCGGTAATAATAGCACTATTATTTAATAGAGCGGAATCGTTTACAGTGGTTAAATAGTCTTGAACGGTAGGCTCTAATGCCGGAATTGCTGATTCAGGCCAAATTATAATATCGGCATCATAATTTACGCGGGTAAGATCTAAATACTTGAGCATGGTTGGCCACTCTTGTTCAGGCGACCACTTTATTGATTGTGCAATATTCCCTTGAACTAGCGCTACTTTAGTGGTTTTACCATTCGTTTCCACCCATATCATTTGAGATAAAACAAAGCTAAGCAAAGCCAATGAACAAATAATACTTGTAGGGAGTACCAATTTCCCACGTTTTTGCTGTGTTAATGCGATAAAAATTTTAACTAAAGATATATTTATCAATAAGACAATCGCTGTTACCCCTACCTCACCAATTAAGGGAACTAAGCTCGCCAAAGGACTGTCTATTTGGCTATACCCTAATGATAACCAAGGAAAGCCAGTAAGGACTACACTACGTAGATATTCACAAATAAGCCAAAATGAAGGTAATAGCCATAAGTTTAATTGCTGGTTATTGGAAAACCGGGCGGTTAGGTAAGCAGCAAGAGCAGGGAATATTGTCAAATAAAGACAAAGTAGCAGCATTAAGGCTAATGAAATAATTAAGGGCAGACCACCAAATTGGTCAATACTGACATGAACCCAACTAATACCGCTAGCAAACCACCCAAAGGCAAATAAGGCCATGAATTTGGCTGCTTTTTTAGGTGAAGTATTACGTATTTTGTAAAAAACAAAAGCAGGAAGAAATAAGGCTAAATACCACTGCGAAAAAGGGGCATAAGCGAAAACTAAGCTTAAGCCAGTTAAGAAACTAAGCCAATAATCTTTATTTTGTAGTTTTTTCAGTAAACGTGAATAGACTATGTTAACGTTTATTTTAGTCACTCACTTTACCATTGATTGTATGTTTTTTATTAACGGTTACTTGTAACATTTGCATACATCGAGTATCGGCAGCTACTACTTTAAACTCAAAGTTGCCAATAGTTACTTGTTCACCTTTTCGTGGCATATGATGTAAATTTTGTAAAATAACGCCTGAGATCGTATCCGCTGATTTCTCGTCAAAATCACTGTTAAAATAACTGTTAAAATCTTCAAGTTCGGTTAATGCTCGAACCAAATAGACGTTACCAGCGAGTACTTTAATATCTTCTTCAATATCTTCATCGGTTTCATCTTCAATTTCACCAACAATTTGTTCAAGAATATCTTCTATTGTAATAACACCTGAAATACCACCATATTCATCAGCAACTAATGCCATATGATAACGATTAGAGCGAAACTCTTTTAACAAAGGCTCAACTTTTTTGCTTTCGGGTACAATGATGGCTGGGCGAATTATGTTATTTAAACTAAATTCTTTGTCATCTATGCCTAAGTTAACGCTATTAAAACCAAAAGCGATTAAATCTTTAGCTAATAAAATACCATCTACATGATCAATATCTTCATTAACGACAGGGAATCTTGAATGTCCAGACTCTAAAATTATTGGTAAGAACTCATCTAAACTTTGGTTTCTATCAATAGTAACCATTTGTGAACGCGGGATCATGATATCGCGAACACGCATCTCTGATACACCTAAAACGCCCTCAATCATTAGTTTGGTTTCAGGGTTTATAAGTTCACGACCCTCAGCACCAGTTAATACGTCGACGAGGTCATTTTTATTTTTCGGTTCAAGACGAAACATATGCATAAAGTTGTGAAAAAATGATTTCTTCTTTGAACCGCTATTCGAGTGGGGGTTGTCATCGCTCATAGAGCTTGGGTATTTCCTATATTAATTTATACGTTATATGGATCATTAATGGCTAATGTAGCTAAAATTTTAATTTCTAGCGCTTCCATTTCATTTGCATCAGTATCGTTTATATGATCATATCCTAATAAATGCAAGCATCCATGTATTACCATATGTGCCCAATGATCAAATAATGCTTTTTTTTGTTGCTTTGATTCTTCTTCGACAACCTCAGAGCAAATGATTAAATCACCCAACAAGTTGAGTTCAATGCCTTCAGGGACTTCGAAAGGAAAAGATAACACATTAGTCGGTTTATCTTTTTGTCTATATTGTTTGTTAAGTTGCTGGCTTTCTTGTGCATTTACCAGACGTATAGTTAACTCAAACTCTTTTTCTGTAACAGTTGTTAATGCTGCATTAACCCACTGTTGAAAAAGTTCAGCAGTAGGTAGATTCTGCGCATCACAGGCATTTTGTAAATCAACAATATGTTTCATTACTCAGTACTACTTAATTTATTTTCTTTTAATTTTTTTTGTCTATTTAATTCTTGTTCATGAGACTCATAAGCATCAACTACTCTAGCGACAACAGGGTGACGAACAACATCTTTCGATTGGAAAAAATTAAAGCTAATACCATTAATGTTTTGTAACACTTCTATAGCATCACGTAAACCTGACGTTTGGTATTTAGGTAAATCAACTTGTGTTATATCCCCTGTGATAACCGCTCTAGAATTAAAGCCAATACGTGTTAAAAACATTTTCATTTGTTCAACTGTTGTATTTTGACTTTCATCTAAAATAATAAAGGCATCATTTAATGTTCTACCACGCATATAGGCTAAAGGGGCTATTTCAATAACATTACGTTCAATCAACTTTTCAACACGCTCAAAGCCTAACATTTCAAATAATGCATCATAAAGCGGTCTTAAGTAAGGATCGATTTTTTGTGATAAATCACCAGGTAAAAAGCCAAGTTTCTCCCCCGCTTCGACAGCAGGGCGAGTTAGAAGTATGCGACGAACTTCTTGTCGTTCTAATGCATCTACAGCACAAGCGACTGCAAGATAAGTTTTACCTGTTCCTGCAACACCTACCCCAAAACTAATATCATTGGTGATTATATTTTGTACATAGGTTTGTTGGTTACCATTACGAGGCTTAACTACACCACGTTTAGTTTTAATGGTAACCATTTTTTCATAGTTAGCACCTAACTCTGACGCTTCTTTAGTGTTGTTTGAAGTATCGGTTGCGCTATCTTGCTCCAACATATCAGCTTCAATAATTGCAAGATGCACCATTTCACTGGTTATTTCTTTATGTTGTCCTTTTACGGGAGCTGTTTCTATATACAGATTTTTTAATAAATTAATAACGGCAATACAATGACTATCTTTACCTAAAACGGTAAATTGACTACCACGGTAACTAATTTTAACCCCTAAACGACGTTCAATTGTTTTGAGGTGATCATCCATAGGACCACATAAATTAGCCTGACGAGCGTTATCAACAGGCTCTAGGCTTAATTGATGGTTATCTTGTTTACTTGTTTGCTCTAGTGATTTATCAGTCAAAATATTATCCAGTATTTTATATGTTCATCTAGTATTAATAACAATGTTTTAACTTGCAGGGTTATAAGTGCCAACACCTAAATCATCAATATTACTTATGATTGATTTTGATGTTTTATGATGGTTATTCGCTAATATATCAGCTGGTGAATGCGCTATACGAAGGCCCATTTCACTTTCTTGACGAATTAACTCGCCACGCAAAGAGTTAGCGTAAACATCGGTAATTTTTACATCAACAAATTGGCCAATCACAGAATGTGGTGCCACAAAGTTAACTGTGCGGTTGTTTTCAGTTTTACCACGGAGCTCCATCGGGTTTTTCTTTGATGGACCTTCAACTAAAATACGTTGCTCTGTATTCAACATTTGTCTGGCAATACGTAATGCTTGTTGCGTAATTTTATCTTGTAATAGCGCTAGACGTTCTTTCTTGATCTCATCGCTAATATCATCAGGTAAATCAGCTGCTGGCGTACCAGGACGAGCACTGTAAATAAAGCTAAAACTTAGATCAAAATTAACGGCTTCAATTAAATTCATGGTATCCATAAAGTCGTCATTGCTTTCACCAGGGAAACCGATGATAAAATCAGAAGACATACAAAGATCAGGTCGTACTTTTTTTAATTTACGAATTTGAGATTTATACTCAATTGCCGTATGCCCACGTTTCATTTGCGTTAAAATTCTATCACAACCACTTTGTACTGGCAGGTGTAAATGATTGACTAATTCTGGTACGTCAGCATATGCGTCAATAATATCATCAGTAAATTCAACAGGGTGTGAGGTGGTATAGCGGATGCGGTCAATACCATCAATGGTTGCAACTAAGCGTACTAAGTCTGCAAAACGACAAATACTACCATCATGCATTTCACCACGGTAAGCATTAACATTTTGTCCTAATAAGTTAACTTCACGTACACCTTGCTCAGCAAGTTGCGCTATTTCATATAATACATCATCAAGAGGTCTACTAACTTCTTCACCACGAGTATAAGGTACAACACAGAAAGTACAGTATTTACTACAACCTTCCATAATTGAAACAAAAGCGCTTGGTCCATCGGCAACCGGCTCAGGTAAGCGATCAAACTTTTCAATTTCAGGGAAACTAACATCAACAATAGATTTCGATCCATGTTGTAATTGATTAAGCATCTCAGGTAAGCGGTGTAAGGTTTGTGGACCAAAAACCATATCGACAAATGGTGCTCGTTTACGAATTGCATCACCTTCTTGTGAGGCAACACAGCCACCAACACCAATAACTAAGTTAGGGTTAATGTCTTTTAAATTTTTCCAACGGCCAAGTTGGTGAAAAACTTTTTCTTGTGCTTTTTCACGAATCGAGCAGGTGTTGAGTAAAATCACATCAGCATCTTCAGCTTCTTGTGCTAGTTCAAAACCATGAGTTGAATCTAGTAGTTCGGCCATTTTTTGCGAGTCATACTCGTTCATTTGACAGCCCCAAGTTTTGATATATAGCTTTTTACTCATTTATTTTACTCTTACATATTCGTTTAACGATAGAAACCGACATCTAATTTACTCAACTTACATTGAATGCCAATTGATTTGTCGATAAAAGGAGACGTATTTTACATTAATTTAATCAAACATTCGAGCAAACTCCGTGTTGTTTCGGTGAAATTAATTTCTGTCTATTTTCACTAGGTTTAACTCAAGCTCTTCGATACAATAACCGTTATCATTTTTAATGGAAATAAGTGCAAAATGAAAGACTTTGATTGTGTTGTTATTGGTGGTGGCATGGTAGGTGCCGCAAGTGCATTAGCATTAGCACAGCTAGGATTGACTGTGGCTCTAGTTGAGCAACATCAGCCGCAACCATTTACGAAAGAACAAAGTTTTGATTTACGTGTTTCAGCGATATCGCTAGCCTCTCAATATTTATTAGAGCAATTAGGGGCGTGGACACAAGTGATGCAATGGCGAGCTTGTCCTTATAAACGATTGGGTGTTTGGGAACAAGAATATGCTTATACTGAATTTAATGCTGATAATATTAGTCAGGCTCATTTAGGGCATATTGCTGAAAATAGGTTATTACAATTATCTTTATGGCAACAAATAAAGCTGCAATCTAATATTGAAGTATTTTGCCCAGAAAAATTGATTTCGTTATCTCAAAACAGTGATCAAGCGACGTTAGTGCTAGAGCATATAACGTTAACTGCCAAGTTAGTGATAGCGGCTGATGGTGCTAATTCTCAAATAAGAGACTTAGTTAATATAGGAATTACATCATGGGATTATCAGCAATCAGCTATGCTTGTGAATGTAAAAACCGAGTTATCTCAACAAGATATTACTTGGCAACAATATTTACCAACAGGTCCGGTGGCATTTTTACCATTATCAAAAAATACAGTATTACAAACTACAAAGCCGCAAGAGACGATTGATGATGTAAGTTCAAAAGATAAAGTTGATACTGGTGGTTATGCATCTTTGGTTTGGTATCATCAACGTGATGAAATTAAACGATTGGCCGCTTTATCAAACCAGCAATTGCAGCAAGAAATATTGTCAGTTTTTCCTAAACGATTAGGTCAAATAGAGGTACTCGATAAAGGAGCTTTTCCATTAACTCGACGTCATGCCAATACTTATCAGAACAAGCGGGTACTGTTGTTAGGTGATGCAGCCCATACGATAAATCCGATGGCGGGGCAGGGTGTTAATTTAGGTTTTAAAGATGTTCAAGCATTACAAACTGTAATTTCATGTGCGATTGGTAATGGCGAATGTTGGCATAATACAGTTGTATTAAGCCGTTATGAAAGAATGAGGCGCAAGGATAATTTGTTGATGCAATCAACCATGGATGTTTTATATCATGCATTTAGCCACCCATCACCATTAATTAAAACCTTAAGAAATGCGAGCTTATTTGCGGTTAGTAAGGTTCCTGGACTGAATAGTGTCGTAAAAAATAAAGCCTTGGCTTATGCTTGTGGTGTGTAGGTAAACCAAGTTCAGAGTATATAGTCAGAATAAAAAAAGAAGGCTTTAGCCTTCTTTTTTTATTAACAATTAATCATTTTTATCTTAACTAGAATTATTAATCTAATTCTTCAATAAATGATACAGCACGACCAATATAACTTGCCGGAGTTAACAAACATAATTCAGCTTTAACGCTATCCGGTAGCTCAAGGTTATTAATAAATTCGCGCATAGAGTTGCCATCAACACGTTTACCACGTGTTAATTCTTTTAATTTTTCATACGGCTTTTCAATACCGTAACGACGCATGACCGTTTGTACAGGCTCTGCTAGTACTTCCCAGTTATTATCAAGTTCTTTAGCTAGGTTTTCTTCGTTTACTTGTAATTTGCTAATGCCTTTTAATGTTGATTGGTAGGCAATAAGTGCATGACCAAAACCAACACCTAAGTTACGTAGAACAGTTGAGTCAGTTAAATCACGTTGCCAGCGAGAAATTGGCAGCTTTTGAGCAAGGTGATTGAATATTGCATTAGCAATACCTAAGTTACCTTCTGAATTTTCGAAATCAATAGGGTTAACTTTGTGCGGCATTGTTGATGAACCAATTTCACCTGCTATAGTTTTTTGCTTGAAATGACCTAGGGCAATATATCCCCAAACATCACGGTCAAAGTCGATCAAAATAGTATTAAATCGAGCGATCGCATCAAATAACTCAGCAATATAGTCATGTGGCTCTATTTGTGTTGTAAAAGCATTCCAAGTTAATCCTAATGAACTAACAAATTCATCTGCAAATTGATGCCAATTAACTTCTGGATAAGCACTTAGGTGAGCATTGTAGTTACCAACAGCACCATTTATTTTGCCTAGTAATGCTACTTCTGCAATTTGTTTACGTTGACGTTGTAAACGTACATAAACATTCGCCATTTCTTTACCTAAGGTGCTAGGAGAAGCAGGTTGCCCATGAGTTCTACACATCATAGGAATATTTTTATATTCAACTGCTAAACCTTTAATTTCAGCAAGAATTTCATCAATGACAGGCAATAAAACCTTGTCATTACATTCTTTTAGCATTAAGCCATGAGAAAGGTTATTAATGTCTTCAGAAGTACAAGCAAAATGAATAAATTCAGTTACTGCATTTAACTCAGCATTATCAGCAATTTTTTCTTTTAAAAAATATTCAACCGCTTTTACATCATGATTAGTCGTTGCTTCAATTTTCTTGATGCGCAAAGCATCTTCTACGTCGAAATTATTAACAATGCTATTCAATACGTCATTTGCTGTATCACTAAACACAGGTACTTCTGCAATAGCTTTAGTCGCACTTAATTTCTGTAACCAACGTACTTCAACCGTCACACGGTATTTAGTTAAACCAAATTCACTAAATATAGGGCGTAAGTCACTTGTTTTGCTGCCATATCTGCCGTCTACTGGCGATATAGCTGTTAATGCTGAAAGTTCCATGATGTATTCCTAGGTTAAAAATTTATGTTTTATAGTATTTGTTAAAAGTATCTTTTTAAAATACGGTTACAAAATAGGTTAAATAGTATTAACAAGCTGTTGTGCTGTTTTTACTATTTTACTACGGTTAAAAAATATGCTTCTTCGTTTACCGCCCACTTGTCGCCATAATACGGCTGATCTTATACCTGCTAAGAGTAAGGCTCTAATTTTATGTTGATTTATAGATTGTTTTAATATGGTTGGCTCGCCAGTTACTTGAATACGAGCTCCTAGTGGGCTAATAATATCACTATATATGCTAGCAAAGCTGGAGATAAGTGTATCGCTGGTAATGCTGTAATGGTCTATTTGTCTTTTACTTGCATCAATACGTTCACCGAGCTTTGTTAACTGTTTTGGTTGTTTTGCTAATTTTCGCTCGAGATTGATTAAACCAATAATGTAGCGGGTAAGCTCAGGATCTTTTACTTTCTTACCTTCGCTATTACTATTCTCACTTGATGGGTCACCTAAATGATTAATTAACAGCTTGAGCCCCAATTTTACATTAGCTAAATCACCACCATATACTGCTAAGGTATTCTCGGGCGATGTAATGGTTATACTGTTGACTAATACGGTCAGGTCATTTTCATCAACTTGCCCTGTACGTGAAACTTGTTGTACCAGATATGCTGCTTGAAAAATGGCGGCTAAAGTTATCGTTTGATCTTTCATTGCTACTTTAATTACTTCTTTAAATAGGTTTATTTTCGTTAATAAATAATTAACGAATAAGAGTATTGATAATACCGCCGCCAAGACAAACGTCGCCTTGATAAAATACAACAGATTGGCCTGGTGTTACTGAGCTTTGAGGCTCATCGAAATCAATTTGATATTGTGGGCTATTATCGTCATCTTTCATTTCTGATTGTGCGAGTGGCATCACTGTACAAGCTACATCATCTTGTCGGTAACGTGTTTTTACCGTACATTTTATTGGCGCAGATAATTCTTTTCGATCAACCCAATGTAACTGATTAGCAATTAAACCTTTTGAAAATAGACGAGGGTGATTATGTCCTTGACCAACAATAAGTACATTACGTAATAAGTCTTTTTCCACAACATACCAAGGCTCTTCACCTGCATTAGCTAAGCCACCTATACGTAAACCTTTACGTTGACCTAGGGTATGATACATTAAACCATCATGATGACCGACAGCTTCACCTTCAGCTGACTCAATAATACCGGGTTGTGCGGGTAAATATTGCCCTAAAAAATCTTTAAATTTACGTTCGCCTATAAAACAAATCCCAGTACTGTCTTTTTTGTTATGCGTAATTAATCCTGCTTTTTCAGCAATAGCACGCACTTGAGGTTTCTCAATGTCGCCAACAGGAAATAATGTTTGTGAAAGTTGCTTCTCATCTAAGGTATATAAGAAGTAGCTTTGATCTTTATTATTGTCTAAACCACGTACCATGGTCCAATGATTGTTAGTAAATCGACGCTGTACATAATGACCAGTGGCAATATAATCAGCGCCTAAATCTTCACAAGCAAACTCTAAAAAAGCTTTGAATTTGATTTCTTTGTTACACATTATATCGGGGTTTGGTGTTCTACCGGCTTTATATTCAGCCAAAAAGTATTCAAAAACATTGTCCCAATATTCAGTGGCAAAGTTAATTGTGTGTAATTTTATGTCTAATTTATCACAAATTGCTTGAGCATCTTCTAAATCTTGTGCCGCTGCACAATATTCATCGGTGTCATCTTCTTCCCAATTTTTCATGAACAAGCCTTCAACCTGATAGCCTTGTTCTTTTAATAAATAGGCTGAAACTGAAGAATCTACTCCGCCTGACATGCCAACAATAACTTTCGTTGCTTGTGGTGATGAGGGCGTTAGTGTTTTGTTTTGTGGATCTTGAAGCTCAATAGACATTGAAAAACTCTTGGTCGTAAAAAATGAATGTACGCAATAAATGGGCGCAGAATTATAGCACGCTCATTATCGCGATTAAATAGCCATAGTTAATAACAACTATCATTAATCTAATCAATTACCTTATATGCACCATTATCAATATTATTTATTGTCCATTGACCAATGGAAAAACGTATTAAGCGCAGTGTAGGATAGCCGATATGAGCTGTCATTCGTCTAACTTGACGATTTCGACCTTCTGTAATAGTTATTTCAAGCCAAGTTGTTGGAATATTGGCGCGCTCTCGTATAGGTGGAGTGCGTGGCCAAATGTTAGGTTGTTCCATTATTTTTACTTTTGCCGGTAAAGTAATACCATCTTTAAGTATTACGCCTTTACGTAGCATAGCTAAATCATTATCGGTTGGACTGCCTTCGACTTGTACCCAGTAGGTTTTAGCTGTCTTTTTTTTCGGGTTAGCTATTTGATGTTGTAATTTTCCATCATTAGTCAGCATTAATAAGCCTTCACTATCTCGATCTAGCCGACCTGCTGCATAGACGCTTTCTATAGGAATATAGTCTTTTAATGTTTTTCGTTGTTGTTTCCCTTCATGTTTTTCATCGGTAAATTGGCATAAAACATCAAAAGGTTTATTGAAGAGTACAATCTTGCGCTCACTTTTATCTGGTCGTACCTTTGTTTGTTGTTTCGCTCTATATCTTGTATGGTCTTTGTTGTTGTTCATTTTGATCTTATTTCAGTCGGGATAACGAGATTTGTGCTTATACTCAGCTATATTAATACGTCGTAAATTATTATAATATAATGCGCGAAAAATAAATGTTAAATCTAAATTATATTTAGGATTAGCCAATAATATCAATTTGCATAAATCTATTCTCGAAATGAATTTAAAAGGTAGTTAGCTGTGTTATTAGTTTTTGCTAGAGAATAAATAAGTCTCTACAACTAACACTCGTCTTAATACCCTTTATTTTTTATTGAATGAGAAAAACTGAGTCAATTTGATAGGTTAATCAACTTAAGTTAAATAAAGTAGGAAACTCATGAGCACAGATAACTCAAAAATTATTTATACTATTACTGATGAGGCACCAGCCTTAGCAACATATTCATTATTACCTATTATCCAAGCTTATACAGCATCTTCTGGTATAAATGTTGAAACACGTGATATTTCTTTAGCTGGTCGTGTGCTAGCTAGTTTTCCAAAGTATTTAACAAAAGAGCAACGTATTGATGATGCGTTAGCTGAATTGGGAGAGATGGTTACTAATCCAAATGCAAATATCATTAAACTTCCTAATATCAGTGCTTCAGTTCCTCAATTACATGCCGTAATTAAAGAGTTACAGGCAAAAGGATATGAAGTACCTAATTACCCTGAAGAAGCACAGAATGAAGCTGAAAAGTCAATAAAGTATACTTATGACAAGATCAAAGGTAGTGCGGTAAATCCAGTTCTTCGTGAAGGTAATTCAGATCGTCGAGCACCTGCTTCAGTGAAGCAGTACGCACAAAAAAATCCTCATTCAATGGGCGTTTGGTCAAGCGATTCTAAATCTCATGTGGCAAGTATGTCTAAAGGCGATTTTTATGATTCAGAGCAATCAGTTACTGTTAACTATGCGACCAATGCAAGAATAGAATTTGTTGCTAAAGATGGTAGCGTTAAAGTTTTAAAAGATAACTTAGCTTTATTAACAGGTGAAATTATTGATTCATCTGTATTAAGTAAATCTGCGTTAATTGAGTTTTACCAACAAGCAATAGAAGATGCTAAGAAAGAAGATGTTTTATTATCATTGCATTTAAAAGCAACGATGATGAAAGTATCAGATCCTGTTATTTTTGGATACGCAGTAAAAGTTTTTTACGCTGAAGCATTTGAAAAACATGCTGAAGTTTTTGAGCAACTCGGTGTTGATGCTAATAATGGTATTGGTGATGTTTATAGTAAAATATCACGTTTACCTGAAGCTAAACGTACTGAAATTGAAGCAGATTTAGTTAATGTCTTTGCTAATCGTCCTGAGCTTGCAATGGTTGATTCAGATAAAGGTATTACTAACTTACACGTGCCAAGTGACGTTATTGTTGATGCTTCTATGCCTGCAACTCTTCGTTCTTCTGGAATGATGTGGGGACCTGATGGACAGTTAAAAGATACTAAAGCTATGATTCCTGACCGTTGTTATGCGGGCGTTTATCAAGCCGTTTTTGACTTCTGTAAAGAACATGGTGCATTTGATCCAACGACTATGGGTACAGTACCTAATGTTGGCTTAATGGCGCAAAAAGCTGAAGAGTATGGTTCACACGATAAAACATTCGTTATGGATGCTGAAGGTAGTGTTCGTGTTGTTGATGCGCTTGGTACAACTTTACTTGAGCACAATGTTGAAGTTGGTGATTTATGGCGTATGTGTCAAGCTAAAGACTTACCAATTCAAGATTGGGTTAAATTAGCAATAACACGTGCTAAAGCTTCTGGAATGCCAGCTGTTTTCTGGTTAGATGAAAATCGTGCTCATGATAGAGAAATGATTAAAAAGGTTAATGCTTATTTAGCAAACTATGACACAACTGGTTTAGATATTAGAACACTTAATCCTGTTGATGCTTGTAAATTTACCTTAGAGCGAATTTTAAAAGGCGAAGACACTATTTCTGTAACAGGTAACGTTTTACGTGACTATTTAACTGATTTATTTCCAATTTTAGAATTAGGCACTAGTGCTAAAATGCTGTCAGTTGTTCCATTAATGAATGGCGGTGGTTTATTTGAAACGGGTGCTGGTGGTAGTGCTCCGAAGCATGTTCAGCAGTTTGAAAAAGAAAATCATTTACGTTGGGATTCTTTAGGAGAGTTTTTAGCATTAGCAGCTTCATTAGAACACTTAAGTGTTACAACAGGTAATGCTAAAGCACAGATCCTAGCTGATACCTTAGATAAAGCCACAGGTAAGTTTTTAGATAGTAATAAGTCTCCGTCACGTAAAGTGGGTGAGCTCGATAACCGTGGTAGTCATTTTTATCTTGCGATGTATTGGGCACAAGAATTAGCGGCACAAACAAGTGATGGTGAGCTGAAAGCCGCTTTTACTGGTGTTGCTCAAGCATTAACTAAGCAAGAAGATAAAATTGTTGCTGAGTTAAATGGTGCACAAGGTCCTGCAATGGATATTGGTGGTTATTATTTTGCTGACCCAGCTAAAGCTGAAAAAGCAATGCGCTCTAGTGAAACATTAAATACTATTTTATCTGCTCTTTTTTAAAGATAAGTCTATATGTAGTAAAAGTGTAAACAGCTAACGACAGCGTTTTAATTGTTTACCTGTAAAGCCCTGATGATGAATAATTATCAGGGTTTTTTTATGTTTAATAAATATTAGTATTAACACTGTGTTTTAAGTTTGCTTAGTATATAATCCGCAACCTTATTTGTGTTTTTTTTGTTCTAGGTGATGTATGAGTGTTGATGCTATTGGTTTGTCTGCCAATTTATTGAAAGCGGTAAAGGAATGTGGTTATAAAAATTTAACCCCTATTCAACAGCAGGCTATTCCTATGATCCGCTCAGGCGTTGATGTCTTAGCAAGTGCTCAAACAGGAACAGGGAAAACAGCTGCGTTTAGCTTACCTATTTTAGATGCATTAGCTAAAGCCTCTAAAAGTGATGTAGTTGATGATAATACTGTTCGAAATATACGCGCATTAATATTAACACCAACCCGAGAGCTTGCAGCACAAGTTGCTGAAAATATCATCGCATACAGTCAGTTTTTACCATTAAAAGTTGGTGTTGTTTATGGGGGGGGGAAAATGCCATCACAAACTAGCTTGTTAAAACAAGGTGTCGATATTTTAGTAGCGACGCCAGGACGATTACTTGAACATTTAAATTTACGTAATGTAAATCTATCCCAAGTAAAGTATCTTGTGCTAGATGAAGCTGATCGTATGTTAGATATGGGTTTTTTAACCGATATAGAAAAGTTAACATTAGCGGTGAAACAAAAGCATCAAACCCTGATGTTTTCTGCCACTTATTCAAATAAAGTTAAATCATTAGCAAATACCTTACTTACTACACCTAAAACTATAGGGGTTGCAAAGCAAAACTCTACTTCGGGCAAAATAAAGCAATCAGTTTATTGGGTGAGTGAAGCAAGAAAACGAGAATTATTATCAGAATTAATAGGTGTTAATAATTGGCAGCAAGTACTTGTTTTTGCTGGAACTAAAGAAAGTGCAAATATTCTTGCAAAAGAATTAAAACTTGATGGAATAAAAGCTGCACTTTGTCATGGCGATAAAACACAAGGAGCGAGAAATAAAGCACTGAGTGATTTTAGTGAAGGTAAGGTTAGGGTATTAGTAGCAACGGATGTTGCTGCCCGTGGCTTAGATATTGAAAATTTAGCATACGTTGTTAATTTTCATTTACCTTTTTTGGCTGAAGACTACGTTCATCGAGTTGGACGAACAGGTCGTGCAGGGAAGTCAGGTACAGCTATTTCTTTAGTTAGCCCTAAGGATGAACGATTTTTAGAAAATATTGAGGCACTTATAGAGCGAAAATTTGAACGCATTATTGTGCCAGGATATGAATTAAAGAAAGATGAGGCATTAGAGCACCAACAAATTATTGAAAAACGCGCCAGTAAAAACCGTTATCGTGCTAATCAAGAAAAGAATCAAGCAATTGAAAAGAAAAAGCAAACAACTCGTACAAGCAATAAAAAATATAACGTTAAAATAAAGAAAAAACGATAAGTTTAGTTCGTTTAATATTTATGTTGTTTATGTTGGCTGGCTTAAACAACACTCAAGCCTGTTATGCTTTTCATTTTTTCACGGTAGAGCGCTGCATCAGCTCGTTCAAATAATGTTTGCTCATTATCAGCTCTAGTCATAAAGGTTGTACCTAAACTGCAACCTACTTGGTATTTTGAAAGTATGATGTTTGTTTTTAAAGCACCATCAATTCTGCTTTCAATGATATCTAAAGCATCTTTACTCGCATGCTCAACAATAATAGCAAATTCATCACCACCAAAACGAAATATACTGTCGGAATCACGTACACAAGTTCTTAAAATATCAGAGAATTGCATCAGTACTTGATCCCCTATACTGTGGCCGTAATTGTCATTAATGGCTTTAAATTTGTTTAAGTCTCCTAAAATCAAACCAACCATCTCATGTTGACGATTTGCATTATGCATGGCACGTTTTAATTGATCATCAAAATATCTACGGTTCCCTAAGCCCGTTAAACCATCTTCCATAGCAAGTTGCATCGCTTGGTGATACTGGAGAGCATTTTTTAAAGGGTATAATAGTATTTTATGGATTCGTTGTAAGTCTTTATAATGATGCATGCTAATAGGGTTATTTATACCGTAGGTAAGCGTCCCAATAAATTCATTATTTAGCTTTAATTCAAAGTGGCGTTCCTGTTTTGATTTACGGCTTCCACGTAAAGTTTTGCTGGCAATTTCACTTTTAAAATATAACCCTGAAAATTTGATATAACGAGCGGCTTCCATAGCAAAAATATCGAGTAACTTCTCTAAAGATAAGGTTGTTTGGAGTTGCTCTAACAAACTCATATTTTGTTTATTATTGATAGCAGTACTATTTGCTAATACATTAAATACATTAAATGATGGTGTTGTATTTTCAAGTATATTCAATGTTTGCATACTTACGCCTCTATTTACATAGCTTTAGTTGTTAATAAGTATGTTTAAGCAAAAATTATTCCAATAATTTAGAGTGTGGTTCAATTAAAAAAACGATCTTTAAGTTTCTATCTATGTAGTTGATTTATATGGCTTTTATTTCATCTTTGTGTGGATGCCTTGTATGGTTTTTAGATGGTATATTGCTTGTCAGCAAATTGACGGCAATAGTTTGCCGGGTGGCAAGTTTGTTTTTTCTTTTAAATAGCTATATAGGACATTTTTAGTATTAATAGCATAGGGTTAGGGATGATTTATAACATGAGTATCTTATACTCGCATTATTTTATTGAAAATATTGATTGGACGAGATAATACATAATTAATTTATATTATCTCTTAAATAGAACTAATTACTGCCAGTGCAGGTCAGGTATTGTAAAACGTATAGATAAAGCTTCTATTACAACACCTTGACTTAGTATTTTTTACTTTTCGTTCTAATATACAGTATTACTCATTGAACGTGAGTTGTTTACCGTCTACCCAGGTTTGTAAAACTTTAGTTTTCCAAATGTCACTGCTTTGAATGGCAAAAATATCTTGGTCAATCAGAATAAAGTCAGCTTTTTTATCTTTAGCAAGTATACCAATAATATCTTCTTGGTGGCCTGCATAGGCAGCATTAACAGTAAATGTTCTAAATGCTTCCTTAATGGACATAGATTCTTCTGGAAACCAACCTAAAGCTGGTTTGTTTTGATGATCTTGTCTTGTGACACTTGCGTGAAGGCCAAAAAATGGATTACTTGATTCAATAGGAAAGTCTGATCCGCCAGCAATGATGGCATTAGCCTTGATTAGTTTTTGCCATGCATAAGCACCTAATATTCTTTCTTCACCTAAACGGTCTTGTGCCATATTCTTGTCACTTGTTGCATGAGTGGCTTGCATTGAGGCTATTACGCCTAACTCATCAAAGCGAGGGATGTCTTTTAGACGAAGAATTTGCGAGTGCTCTATTCGGTGACGCATATTTCTTGTTTTCGTGCTTTTTATATATTTTTCATAAAGATCTAAGACAAGTTTATTGGCATTATCTCCAATTGCATGAGTGTTTACTTGAAAACCTGCCATCATTACTGTTTGTATCAGTGAGGCTAACGTTTCTTGGTTGTAGAGTAATAAGCCTCTATGATTACTTAAGTCGGAATAATCTTTAATTAATGACGCACCTCTACTACCTAAAGCACCATCAGCTGAAATTTTAACACTATTGATAATAAATTTATCATCAGGGGATTTAAAGTGCCCATGTTTTAATAATTCTTGTAAATTTGTATCATCAACATAGATCATACCATTGACTCTAATTGGCATCTTATCTTCTAAAGCTAATGCTTTATAAGCCGAAATATTTGCGTTACTAATACCAGCATCATGTACTGATGTTAAGCCTACTTTAGCTAATTCATTTAAAGCGATTACTAAAACTTCTTTCATCTCTTTTTGCGTTATCATAGGAATATTATCGGTGATAAGGCTCATTGCATTATCAATAAAAATACCGGTAGGTTTACCTTGTTTATCTTTGACTATTTCACCACCGTTAGGTGAAACCGAGGTATGATCAATACCCGCTAACTCCATCGCTTTTGAATTTGCCCAGCCTGCATGACCATCTATTCTGCTAAACCAAACAGGTGTGTTTTTGAAATATTCATCAAGTGAGATGGCTGTTGGGTATTGTTGATCTTTCCATAAAACTTGATTCCAACCTCGGCCTAAAAGCCATTGTCCATTTTCATGTTTTTTATGAAAGTTAATCGCTAATTGAACTGCTTCTTGCTCAGATAATACATTGTTTAGATTCACTTGCATTAAGCTTAAGGCGTAGCCTAATACATGTCCATGAGCATCAATTAAACCAGGTAATAGTGTTTTACCCTGTCCGTCAATTTCTTGTATATTTTTTGTCGGTAGGATGTCATTGCTGGTAAATATTTTATCTATTTTGTCATCGCTAAACTGCATAGCTGAAAACTGAACAAGTTCACCTGTTTCATTTAATGTATAACCATTAATATTTTTCAGTAATGTTGTTTGTGAAAAGGCTGAGAATTGTACGATAGCAAGTAATATAAAAATTATAATTTTTTTCATTAGTACAAACCTAAATTTAAACGGGTTTTCATATTAAGACATAAGCTTTTATACGTACATTTATTTTGGCAGTTTATTTTGGCAGTTTATTTAGGACTTAGTTGCTGTATATAAATTTAAGAAATGCCTGATTTGATTCTCTTGCTCCATGGCATCATTAAACCCTAATCTTATTAGCTCGCTGCAGAAGTTTTTTTCAAACAGTAAATAGCTAATAAGACTTGATTCAGCATCATTATTAATTCCGGCGCTACGTAATAAGATTCTTACAGGTAAAGGTAAATCATCATAATAATTTAGTGCGATAGTATTAAAATCACTACTTGGATTAATAATAAAACTATCAATATGCTTTAGGCCTTCAACATTTTCTTTTTTACTTTTTGGAATCAACTTTAAAGTTTCATTTATACGGGCCATACGTTCTAAATCACTATTCATAGTGTCAGCGAATATAGAATCTAATAGATGACCAGCAATTGTTGCTGCCGTCGGCGGGTGAGGGGTATTTTCATTAACATAAATAGGCTCTCTAGGTTGCTCTACACCTATAATAAAAATACGCTTCGCGCCTAAATGGATCGCAGGGCTTAGTGGCGATAATTGATGTACAGAGCCATCGCCAAAGTGATTTTTTTTAATTTTTACAGACGGGAATACTAGAGGAATTGCTGCTGAAGCCATTAAATGTTCAGTATTAAGTTGAGTTGCTTGACCACAACGCTTCTCTCTATTCCAGGGCGTTATCGTATCGTCAGCTTGAAAGAAACTGATAGAATTTCCTGTACTATAACTGGAAGCGGTAACTGATGTGGCAGATAGATATCCCTGTAAAATGTTATTATCAATACGTTTAAAATTCATAACAGAGTTTAGTAGGTCACGAAGCGGCTCATTGTTTAATAAACTACGTGGTAATTTATTGGCGTAATCAGCTTGAAAGTTAGCAAACATAGCTTTACCTATATGGCCAAATACACCGCGGGTATTGTTATGATAAATTTTACTGGTATCGAGATTTTTCCATACCCATTCAAGTTTTTTTACCCCTAAATGAAAACATGATGCGTAGCAGCCTAAGGCAGTAGTGTTGATAGCTCCGGCTGAAGTGCCACTGAGAATAGGGAAGGGAATAGCATGATTTCTAGGGACAAACTTAGCTATAGCTGAAAGAACTCCTACCTGATAGGCGGCTCGAGCCCCACCACCGGTTAGTACTAAAGCGTTTTTACTGGCAACATAATTATGTCTTCTAGTCATCTAATATTATCTTGAATTAAAGTATTGATTAGGTTGTTAATATATCATTCTCATTAAGTTTATAATCTTATTGTGTACTGGAAAATATATCAAGGTAAGGCCCTTAATTGAGAATAATTGTTATTGTAGTAAAGAGCAACGCTGTTATGGAGTACTTTGATCAATATAAATGAAAAAGAATTAAATGCTACTTTAAGTGATATTAATAGCATGAGTCTTTTTATAATGGCTTAAAAAAGGAGCCGACATAGCATTGAGTGTAACCACTATAAATTTTATAGCTGGACTCTCTCAGTATCGATTCAGACTTATCAAACCAGTATTTTATTTACTGATTAATTCGGGTTAATACTTTATTGGTTTTTGCGCGAGATAATAACGATAATATCCTATAAAACTACTACCAACAAAAATGACTTCAACGAGTACCCCTATAGGCGTCCACAAAATAAGGTTATGCACCAGCCATAATGAGCCACCTATAATCATCATTAAGCGTAAAAATTTATCATTGTGACTAAATGAACCGAGCGTAATAAATACTGTTGCTATAAAGCCAACAATGCTTAACAAACCAATATAAGTAGCAACGGTTATGAGTAAACTTACCCCAAGCGATGCAAAGGAAAGCCATTTTAACTTCCATTTTATTGAAATTAAGAAACGTAAACTGGAAAACAAAAAAATAAAACCTGCGGTAGGCTGATCAAGTAATAGATAATGAAAACCATTAAAAAAACAACTAACAGACAATAGAGCCAAAATGTAGTTTTTGTTCTTCAGTTGCATAGCACAGCATTCAATAATGAGTGTGACGCTAACGAGTAGTTGTGAAATGAAAAAATCAGACATAATAATTTAGTAAAATACGCTATTGTTTATTAGTGGTTACCTATTTATATCTACAAGTTAATTTACGAGCAGGAGTAAAGGCATTACCTGTTGGTCGTTCATCACTACACAATTTCCTAGCAGTATTTACCCTAATTAATAGATATATTACAGCAACATGAAATGATTATTTAGAATGTGATGATAGACAATAGCGAGGCAGTCTAACATATTATGCTCAGTGTTGGTGTGATAATCCAAGGTCAAAATAAAAAGCCCTAATATTGTGAATATTAGGGCTTTTATTGAGTAAAATTATCTGTGGATTATTTATTTAAAAGCCACATTGTTTACCTTGGTTTTTATCTTTTAGCCAAGTTTGTAATGGGGCAAAGTAATCTAAAATTGCCGTAGCATCCATTTGTTCATTACCGGTTAATACTTTGTACGCTTGTTGCCAAGGCTGGCTAGAGCCCATTTCTAACATAGTATTAAGTGCTTTACCTGCATCTTTATTATTGTAAATAGAACAACGGTGAATCGGATCGGTATTACCAGCAATTTCACATAAAGCACGATGAAATTCAAATTGTTGTATATGCGCTAAGAAATAACGGCTATATGGAACACCACCTGGAACGTGGTATTTTGCACCTGGATCAAACGCTGATTGCTCACGCTCAACTGGTGCGGCAACACCTTGATATTTTTCACGTAATTCCCACCAAGCAGTATTGTAGTTTTCAGGTGTAATTTCGCCTGAGTAAACTTTCCAGCGCCATTGATCTACCATTAAACCAAAAGGAATAAAGGCAACTTTATCCAAGGCCATTTTCATCAATAAACCAATATCTTTTGACTCATCAGGAATAGTGTCAATTAAACCAATTTCTTTTAGATATTTTGGTGTAACCGATAAGGCAATAGTATCACCAATTGCTTCATGAAATCCGTCATTAGCACTGTTTTGGAAATATACAGGCTGATCTTTATAGGCTCGTTGATAAAAATTGTGACCTAATTCGTGGTGAATAACAGAGAATTCTTCGCCCGTTTTTTGAATACACATTTTAATGCGTAAATCATCTTTAGCATCTAAATTCCACGCTGAAGCATGACAAATTACATCTCTATCTTCAGGTTTAGTAAATAATGAACGAGTCCAAAAAGTCTCGGGTAATGCGTCAAATCCAAGTGAAGTAAAAAACTTTTCTGCGCCTTTAACCATTTGTATTTCATCATAATTATGAACTGCTAATTGCTTAGTTACATCATAACCTGGATCGGCATTATCGGGAGCAACCACATCATAAATATTTCCCCAAGATTGTGCCCACATATTACCAAGTAAATGCGCTGGAATAGGTTGATCTTGTGGTACTTTATCTTCGCCATATTCTTTACCAAGCTCGCTACGTACATAACAATGTAAATCATCATATAAAGGCTTTACTTGCCCCCAAAGTCGATCTAATTCATTGGCAAAATCGTCGGCAGGCATATCATAGTTTGAACGCCACATAGCTCCAAGATCTTTATAGCCTAATCCTTTTGCCCCTTCATTTGCTAATTCTGCTTGGCGAGCATATAAAGGCTTCATTGATGGACTGATTTCACGCCATCCTTGCCACATTTCTAATAATTCATCGTAATCACGAGACGTTGACATAATTGAAGTCATATCACCTAAACTAAGTTTTTCACCTGTTTTAGTTGTGTAACTTCCTTTACCATAGATGCTGCCTAATTCTGCACCAATCTGTGCTAATTCAGCAGATTTTTTAGAATCTTGAGGTGCTGGTAAGACTAAAGACTGTTTTAATATATTTAATTGACGACGTTGCGTTGGATTGACGTCGACATTATCAAACTTAGCTGCTTGCATAGCAAAACGAACACCAGCTTCAGTAGACTTTTGATCAGCTTCTGCTGCCAGAGATGCTGTATCTTCTGTAATAAAGTTTGAATATATCCATGCAGCTCTTGCACCAGATACCCCTAAAGCAGTCATTTCTTTTGCTACATCATCTAGAAACACTTGCGCATCTTGGCTTGTTAACGCTTTTTCTTCTGTTTGTGATGTTGTTGCTGTTGAATTACTTTGAACTTGAGAGCAACCAGATAATGACGCTGCTATGACTAAAGCAATAGAAGTAAATTTGAACGTATTTGTTATATTATTCATCATGTTTTTTAAGTGTTATAGAATATTTGGAAGATAATTTAGTATATTGAAAGATGAAACTAATGCAAATGATCTAATAAAGGAAAAGTAAGATGAGTAAAAATGATATCTAGTTGCTCAGTTATTCAAATCAACCAGTAATATCACAAACTAAAGTCATAGATATTTCTACTTGCTAGGCCTTTATTCATAAGGCTTTTTTATTGTAGTTAAGTAAAAAAGGTTGTGATTTATTCGGTTTGATTAATAGCCATTATTGCCTTTTATAGTTAAATTACACGTTGAAAAAGACGCGTGAATGACTTGTTTAACAGACGTTACTGTATACAATGCGTAACAGTTTGCTATTAATCAGGCTGATAATGACGAAAATAAATTTGATAAACTTTTTATTTGGTCTTATCAGCAGCAGAAAAAAAAGACTCAGGGCAGATTGACAGATCAGGCCACTGAGTCAGGAAGTAAACATGTATGTTCACTAGGTTTGAGACACTTATTTATAATTAGTTCAATTTTTCTACATAAAATTATAAATTATTATTTAGGTCTTGATGCTGCTTGACCTGAACGTGATAAATAAGCTATTTTAAACGCTTGTTTGAATTTTAATGTTAGTTATTAGCGTTTTGGTATAAAGAAATATGAGTACAAAAAATAAAATTTTAGATGCAGCAGAAGTCCTATTTTCTGATAAAGGCTTTAACGGAACATCGTTAAGAGAAATTACTAGTCAAGCAGAAGTAAACTTAGCCGCAGTTAATTATCATTTTGGCTCTAAAAAAGAGTTAATCAAAGCTGTTATGTCTCGGTACATGAATGAACTCAGTCCTCGCTTAGAATCAGCATTAGGCACATTGTGCTCTGACGAAGCAAAGCCAAGTTTAATTGATGTTTTTTCGGCTTTTCTTGATCCTTTACTTCATTTAAATACTTTTAAAGACAATGGCACAAGTATTTTTTTGCAATTATTGGGTCGAGGTTATACCGATAGCCAAGGCTTTTTAAGATGGTTTTTGACGACTCAATACCCAAATGTTTTTACTAATTTCACTAATGCTGTTCACAAAGCTTATCCAGAATTGAGTGCAGAAGAAATGTTTTGGCGTTTACATTTTACGATGGGGACTATTGTGTTTACTATGTCTTCAAGTGATGCGTTAATTGATATTGCGTTAAATGATTTTGACCGCCAAGTAGATATTGCTGGCGTTATTAAGCAAGTAATTCCTTATGTTGCTGCAGGTGTAGCAGCGCCTATCGTTAAATAAGCGCTTTTAATTTAACGATAACGTTTACAGTTTTTTACTGTGTATTAATCTATTTAATAAAATAATACCAAAAGCGATTGTATAAAATCCAAAAACAACAGTCATCCACTGCGGCATACTGTAACCTAAAAATTGCCAATCGATATCTCCACAACTACCCGTTGCTTCAAATAAAAATGGGAGCCATTCGTGTAATGGTGCCCATGTTGGGAAATTAGGTACAAATTCACAACTAAAGAATAATGAACCTGAGTTGCTTTGCATTTCTATATGCTCTAACGCTATTAATAAGCCCCAAATAGCACCAACACCCCATAAAGCATAAGCTATTATTCTGGTGAGTAAAAAGCGTGAACCGGCAATGCCAATCACACCCGCGATAATAATTGCACAAATTGCAAGGCGTTGATATACACACATGATGCAAGGTGCTAAGTCCATTGCATATTGAAAATATAAAGCGCATAACTCGAAAGCTAAGGCCGATATGGTTAATAATAACCAAGATTTTGAACGAGTGGTTAAATCACTTAAAAATTTCATTTTTTTCCTAATAATTCTTATGATAACGATGCTTATAAATATAAAAAAAGCTTCTAAATTACCTTGAAGTAAAAAGTAGAAGCTTTTAATCATAACAACTAATTATCAATGTTGTTATCTGAAATTGTTACAATTTTTTAGCCGTTAATTAATAAGTGAGTATAAATACTAGCAGCGTAGCCTAAGGCAATAACAGGAGTCCATTTTAGGTGACTAAAGAAAGTGTAGTAACCTCTTGCTTGTCCCATTAAAGCGACACCAGCAGCAGAGCCAATAGATAATAAGCTACCTCCAACTCCAGCCGTTAATGTTACTAGTAACCATTGCATATGTGACATATCAGGATTCATAGTTAACACTGCAAACATTACCGGGATGTTATCAACAATCGCAGATAAAATACCCACAAGTATATTAGCATTCGTTGCTCCAAGCTGACCATACATAAATTCAGATGTTATGCCTAAATAACCAATAAAACCTAAACCACCAACAGCTAAAATTACGCCATAGAAGAAGAATAATGTATCCCATTCTGCTTTGGCAATTTTATCAAAAATATCAAAATCATCTTCAATTTGGTGGCTTGTTGGCATATCTGATTTATCAATTTCACCTTGTCCAGATCTACGAAGGTAGTAAGCAAAAAACTTCAGGTATGCCAGACCCAGCATCATACCGTATACCGGAGGTAAGTTAATAAATGTATGGAAAGATACTGCTGTGATAATTGTTAAAAGGAATAAGCCAACAATCACTAAACCACCTTGTTTGATTGATGTAACGTGCTCTGATTCAGTTGACGGATTACCTTTAGGTAAAAAGAATTGCATAATAAAAGCAGGAATAAAAAAGTTAACGACAGCAGGAATGAATAATGCAAAAAATTCGTTAAACTCTACCATGCCTTTTTGCCAAACCATTAACGTTGTAATATCACCAAATGGGCTAAACGCGCCACCAGCGTTTGCACCAACAACAATATTAATACAACTCATGCCAATAAATTTAGGCTCGTCTTTACCTACGGCAATAACCACTGCACACATAATTAAAGCGGTCGTTAAGTTATCAGCAACTGGGGAAATAAAGAAAGCAAGAATACCGGTTAACCAAAAGAGTGTTTTATAACTATATCCTTTGGCAACTAACCAATCACGTAATGAGTCAAATACATTACGCTCTAACATAGCATTGATGTAGGTCATAGCAACAAGTAAGAAGAAAAAGAGTTCAGCATATTCAAGAAAGTTATGGCGAATGGCTACTTCAGCAGAGTGCGGCATTCCTTGAGAGCTGTAATGAAAGGCAATAAGTATCCAAATTAACCCAGCCGCGAGTAACACAGGTTTAGATTTTCTTAAGTGTAATTGTTCCTCTAAAATAACTAAAGTATAAGCAATTACAAAAATAGCTATTGCGGCATAACCAACCCAATGAGCGGTTAAATTTAAGGTTTGATGCGAAGCATCAGATGCAAAGGCAATACTAGGTGCAAGCAGTAGTGCCACTAAAATGAATAAAAGTTGTTTCATGCTTATTCTCTAGGTTTTGAGTAAGAGGAGGTTTTGATTTTTTGCAGATTCTAGCAAAACCTAGCTAAAATGATATATAAAAGCTGGCTAAATACTATTCATTTCATTAATACTCATGATACAAATTATTGTTTCAGTATATTTTAAATTGCACTTTTATTATTTCTTTGTTGCTCAAATAGTAATCCAAACTGTCTTTTTTTACACTATTTCGGTTGATATATGTGCTGTGTATCAGGGACGTGTTAATCTTTTAGTGCACAAGATTTTAATTACGCTCCTTAGAAAATAATAAGTAGCATATTACTATTGGCCTTTCTGTATAGCGCTGTGTTGTTACTCAGGTTAGTTTATCTCATTAGCTAAGCTAAATATCTTAGAGTATGTTTGCTGCTTGATAGGTTACTGTAAAATAGGTTTGTTGATTTGTTAGGGATTTGATCTTTTTTTCTCTTTTGATAAATTATTAAGGCTAACTTATATGCAACGATGATTTTATATGTGTCAATTTTTTGTAATTCATTAATTGTATAATTAACATTCAATAACCTTATGAGTTAGGAGATGGCGAAGTGACAATATTGTCGACACCCATTGTCAATGCTAATGTACGCGTTAAAATAAAATGGCTTTAGCCTATAAAAACATTAAATATAAGATTCTGAACGTATGCCTAAAATGAGTACTATTTATATAGTTTCCAACTAAAGGTGTATTTGCTTAAGACTAAAGGCGTATATGAAAACCAACGTAAAATACTTAGCATAAACACAATCTTACTTATTTAGATAAAGTAAAAAATAAAAATTATTATATTGGGTGTTAACCCCCAAGAAGGAATAACTTATGAATGAATTAAAACCTTGTTACCCTGTATCAGAGAAAGCCAAAGCTAATACGCATATTGATAGCGCAACTTACGATGCTATGTATAAGCAATCTATCGAACAGCCAGATGTATTTTGGGGAGAGCAAGCAAAAGAGTTTATTGACTGGTACCAACCTTGGGATAGCGTAAGTAAAGTTGATTTGAAAAATTCTGAAATCAATTGGTTCTCAGGCGGTAAACTTAATGTGAGTTACAACTGTATTGATCGCCATTTAGCGACCAAGGCAAATGATACCGCGATTATCTTTGAAGGCGATGATCCAAGTGAAGATTTACAGGTAACTTATCAAGAGCTTCATGATCATGTTTGTCGTTTTGCTAATTTACTAAAAGAACGTGGCGTTAAAAAAGGTGATCGTGTTTGTATTTACATGCCAATGATTCCTGAAGTAGGTTATGCCATGTTAGCCTGTGCTCGAATTGGTGCTATTCATTCTGTTATTTTTGGTGGTTTCTCTACCGAAGCTATTAAAGCTCGCGTTATGGATGCTGAATGCCAAGTAGTTATCACTGCTGATGAAAGCTTACGCGGTGGTAAGCGTATTCCACTTAAAGCGAATGTTGATGCTGCAGTTGCAGAATGCCCTCAAGTTCACTCTGTTATTGTCGTTGCTCGCACAGGTGGTGATGTTGCTTGGAATGAAAAGACAGATATTAATTATGAAGAAGCTGTAGCAAGACAAGAAGCCGTATGTGAGCCAGAAGTCATGGATGCTGAAGATCCACTATTTGTTTTATATACGTCAGGCTCGACTGGAACACCAAAAGGTGTTGTACATACTTGTGGTGGTTATATTTTATATGCAGCAATGACACATAAGTATGTATTTGATTATCAAGAAGGCGAAATTTACTGGTGTACTGCTGATGCAGGTTGGATCACTGGCCATTCTTATATTTTTTACGGCCCATTAGCAAACGGTGCTACCACTTTAGTTTTTGAAGGTGTACCAACATACCCTGATGCTGGACGTTTCTGGCAAGTCTGTGAAAAACATAAAGTGAATGTATTCTATACTGCACCAACAGCTATTCGTGCTTTAATGAGTGTAGGTGATGAATTTGTTGAGAAATATGATCTTTCATCATTACGTTTACTTGGTTCTGTAGGTGAGCCAATTAACCCTGAAGCTTGGCATTGGTATTATGAAGTTGTAGGTAAAAGTAATTGTCCAATTGTTGATACTTGGTGGCAAACAGAAACAGGTGGTATTTTAATTACTTCGTTACCTGGTGCTGTAGATATGAAACCTGGTTGTGCAGGTAAACCATTCTTTGGTGTTCAACCAGCATTATTTGATAAAGATGGTAATACCCTTGAAGGTGAAAACCAAGGCTTATTAGTAATGACAGCTAGCTGGCCAGGACAACTTCGTACTGTTTATGGTGATCATGATCGCTTCTACCAAACTTATTTAGGTCAATACCCGGGTAATTACTTTACTGGTGATGGTGCAAAACGTGATGAAGATGGTTTCTATTGGATCACTGGTCGTGTTGACGATGTCCTAAACGTTTCAGGTCATCGTCTAGGTACTGCTGAAATTGAAAGTGCTTTAGTACTTCATCCAGCTGTTGCTGAAGCGGCTGTTGTTGGTTATCCTCATGAAATTAAAGGCCAAGGTGTATATTGCTATGTTACTTTGATGGCAAATGCGCAAGAGTCAGATGAACTTAATGCAGAGCTAAAAGATTTTGTGGCTAAAGAGCTAGGTCGCTTTGCAAAACCTGATTACGTGCAATGGGCACCAGGTTTACCTAAAACACGTTCAGGTAAGATTATGCGTCGTATATTGCGTAAAATTGCTGAAAATGACGTCGATACGTTAGGCGATACTTCAACATTAGCGGATCCAAGTGTTGTTGATAACTTAATAACAAAACGTATTGTTCATGCTGGTTAATACTATTGTTAATTAACAATGTATCTGTCTGATTGGTACAACATAAATAAAAAGGCTGTTTATTAACAGCCTTTTTATTTTTTCAATACTATTTTATATTATTGTGTAAACCTTAGCTGATGTAATAAACCTTCACGAACACCACCAGAATTGTATTTAAGCATGTCAATATTAAGTAGTTCAAAGCAGGGTATTAAAATAGCAATTGCTGGCGCTAATAAAGGGCGACGTTTATCACTTAAGTTGGCAAACGCTATATTATCGTGATGACCCCAATTAATAAGTTGTGACTTTATTCTATATAATCGCTTGAGTGTAATATTACTATCGTCGTATAACTCTTTCATTATACGAGTTATTGCTTTTATTGAACCAGACGATCCTAGGGTTTGCTCCCAGCCAAAACTATTGTATTCAAGCGATATACTACCTAGAACTTGTTTACTATAAAGTTCCGCTGCAAACATTAATTCTTCGCTTATTTTCCCCGAATGAAAAAATCGTTGGCTAAAACTGACGCAACCTATGTCTAAGCTTCGGGTCAAGTTAGGGCTTAATGCTTGACCTATAATAAATTCGGTACTTCCACCGCCTATATCAATAATTAAGGTCGGTTGATTTATTATTTGCGTATAGGCAACACCTAAAAAAATCAATTCAGCTTCACGTTCCCCTGAAATAATATTTATAGGGTGGGGCATAACTGTGATTGCTTGCTCAAGAAATTGTTGACTGTTTTGAGCTTGCCGTAAAGCATAAGTCGCCACTATCATTACTTGACAGTTAGGTAATTGAGCAAAAGAGTCTGCAAAGCTCTTTAGACAATCCATGGCCAAAGTCATACTTTGATCATTAATGGTGCCTTCTCTTTCTAAACTGGCTGCTAATCTAATAGATTGCTTCTGTTTATAAATTACCTCAGTATGATTGTTTTGCTCACGAACAATAATTAAATGGAAGCTATTTGAGCCCAGATCAATCGCTACAAAATGTTTTACACTAGTAGATTCATTTAATATCATCAAGCAGGCTCTTTTTTTAAAATAAAATTATCCATGATACTCATATCTTTACTCTGTTCTATAGTTTCTGTTAGTTCAGTGGTTTTTACTAATTCATCATTTTGCTTAGTTAAATAACGATAAATAGCCATTTGAGAACGAACCTTCTCATTACAATGGTTAGGTGGATAGAGATTACGTTGTTCACTATCAATTATTCTGGCTTTGGTGTTGTCTGCAAGTTGAATATTGATAATATCGATAATTTGTTTTTTTACATCATGGCAATAAATTGGACAGGTTACCTCAACCCTTTCTTCAATGTTACGATTCATCCAGTCGGCAGATGAAAGTAATACTTTTTGATTGCCTTTTTGTTCGAAAATAGCAACTCGAGGATGCTCTAAAAATCTATCTATAATTGATATGACTTGAATATTTTCACTTTGTTCTTTAATTCCTGCAACTAATGTACATATACCACGAATAATTAATTTAATTGGAACGCCGGCATTACTCGCTTGGTAGAGTTTATTAATTAAACTGTGATCTACTAAATTATTAACTTTAAGCGTTATGCCACTTTTATGATTATTTTTGGCAGCACTTATTTCTTGATCAATGAGATCAACAAAACTAGCACGTGAATTAATAGGTGAAATAATAAGATGTTCAAATGTGAACTTTTGGTATGGGCTTTTAATAAACTTAAATACTTGTGCGACTTCTTCCGTTAATTCAGGACGACAAGTAAATAAACTGAAATCAGTATAAATTTTAGCATTTTTTTCATGAAAGTTACCACTGCCTATATGCGCGTAACGCACTAAGCCACTCTCTTCTTTACGTGTAATCAAACAAATTTTTGCATGAACTTTTAAATTCGGAATCCCAAAGGTAACTTTAGCACCGGCGTTTGTTAATATTTCAGCCCAATTTAAATTTGCTTGTTCGTCAAACCTAGCTCTTAACTCTATATTTACTGTGGTTTGTTTACCATTTTTAACCGCTTCAATCAGCGCGGCAACAACACGGGATTTCTTAGCCACACGATAAAGTGATATTTCAATGCTAACAACCTTAGGATCATAAGCTGCTTGCCTTAACCATTCCGTAAAGTGAGAAAATTTATGGTAAGGATAATAAAGTAAAATATCTTTATTAGCCATTGCAGTAAAAGCATTAGGATGATTACGAAAATCTTTATGTTCTATAGCTGACATTTTTTCGTAAGAGAGTGATTTATTACCAACATCAGGAAATTCAATAAAATCTTTAAAACTATGATAACGCCCACCTGAAACAAGTCTTTGATTCGAAGTAATATTTAGCTTTTGTTTAAGCACAGATAGCATGTCGGCCGGCATTTTTTTGTCATATACCAAACGAACCGGCTCTGCGTTAATTCGTTTGCGTAAACTGGTATTCATTTGTTCAAACAGACTTTGGCTAAATTCATTACTTAAATCAAACTCAGCATCACGGGTAAGCTTCATTGAATAGGCATGAATATAGTCGAACTCGAAAAAATCGACAAATATTTGTTTGAGACTGTGCCGTATTATATTGTCGAGTAGAATAATACTCGAACTTTCATCGTCACTGTTGGTGTATTTAGGTAATTTTACAAAGCGAGGTACATTACTACTGGGCACTTCTATTAAGGCATACTGGCTATGGTTATTGATAGTCATAGCAACCATTAAATAAGTCGAGTCGTCTTTTATATTATCTTTTAAATTAATATTTTCAGTTAAAATAAGCGGGAAAATATGGCGACGTAGTTTATCTTTATAATAAGTATCAAGCCAAGCTTCTTCTTCCTGACTAAGTTGCATTTCATTAATTAAATTAATATCTTGCTCTGATAACTTATTGAGTAATGTTAAATAGGTATCGTCAAATATTAATTGTAATTCAATGACCTTTTGCTGAATAAGATCATAAAGCTCACGCGCTTGTTTTTTCTCTGACACTGATTTTGCTATGTATATTTTTCTTCTTACATTAGCAACGCGAACACGATAAAACTCATCCATATTACTGGAATATATTCCTAAAAATCTCAAGCGCTCTAATAAAGGAACACTAATATCTTGAGCTTCTTGTAATACTCGGTGGTTAAATGATAACCAGCTGAGCTCTTTCTCAATAAACTTCATTAATATACTCCATAAAGTTAAGGGGCATTTATAAAGCTAAAACACTAAAGAAGTAATGTTTCAAATTAATGACAAGTGTAATTAAGCATAAAACGGGATTGATTATTTTCTTAAGTGAAATATAGATAACGCCCACAGCCCTTGATGCGCAATCTCTGTCATTAAAATGAAATATAACTGTAAAGAAACAGTCATATTTCTAAAACATTTCTGTCATTTTTCTCTTGTAGCATGTTGGAAAAATTAATTAGTCCTTTAATAAAACAACTAACTCTTCGGAGAGAAACATGAAATTGAATAAGATCTTTAAGCACAGCGCAACCAATGTTGCTATTGTAACTGCTCTATCTCTTGGTCTTGCTGCTTGTGGTGGTGATATAAACCTTGAGTCAAATGTAGATAATTCAGTCGGTGATACAGTTGTAACGAATCCGTCACCAACGACTCCAACGACACCTGATGAAGTGTTACCGGGTAAGGCGAATTCTGCATTGAGCACACAAGTTTCTGCTGCACTAGGTTTTGATGTTCAAATACAAGTACTTGATACAAGAATTACAGAAAGCACAACGTTAGTGGCGAACGACAGTAATGGTAATGCTGTTATGTACGCTTTAAGTGGTGGTGTAGATGTTGGTGGTTTATCTGCTAATAAACAAGCACGTGGTGTTGATGATGTGGTATTAACAATTGAACCAGGCACAGTTATTTTTGGTCAATCTGGTAATGACTATTTAGTTATTCACCGTGATGCAAAGATAATGGCTGAAGGTACTGAAACTAACCCAATCATCATGACATCTTTACAAGACGTTCAAGGTGAAACAACGGATTCAGGTCAATGGGGTGGTTTAGTTATTCTAGGTAATGCACCATCAAATAAATGTCCAACTGATGGTAGCGATTGTGCGCTACAAGTTGAAGGTGTTGGTGAAGGTGCTGTATTTGGCGGTACTGATTGGGAAGATGATTCAGGTGCATTAAAGTATCTAGTTGTTAAATATGCAGGTTATGAAATTGCCCCTGATAATGAATTAAACGGTATTACTTTTGGTGGTGTTGGCTCAGGTACTTCTGTTGACTATATTCAAGTTCACAGCAATGCTGATGATGGCGTTGAATTTTTTGGTGGTGCTGTTAACGCAAAACATTTAGTTTTGACAGGCAACAAAGACGATAGTGTTGATTGGGATAATGGTTATAAAGGTATGCTACAGCATATTTATATTGAGCATGCTAATAATTCTGGTGAAGCTAACCGTGCTATTGAAGCAGATAATGACGGTAGTGACCCAAGTAAAGAGCCACAGTCTAACCCAATAATTTCGAATATGACCATTATTGGTAATAACTTCGACACAGCGGATAAAGATTCCGAAGGTATTTATTTACGTGAAGGAACCGCAGCGAAAATATTTAATACTGTTATCACTGGCCCGAGCGAAATGGGTGAGTGTTTAGAATTTGAAGCTGGGATCACGGTAGATAATGCCAATAGCGGCAAAATCGTTATGGAAAATGTCATTATGGCATGTGAAGGAGAAAACTTTAAAGACTCCACTTCATTTGATATGGAAGCATGGTTTAGTGCTGAATCTTCAAACAGTATTAGTTCGTCAATTTTAATTAGTGAATCAGGTGTACCTGATAGTGGTTCTCCACTCATTGCAGCTAATGCAGGTCAAGATGTTGCTAATACTCAAAATGCATTTTTTGATACGACAGATTATGTTGGTGCACTAAATGGTACAGATGACTGGCGTCAAGGTTGGGCATTTGGTTTTGGTGGTGGTGTTGTAACGGCAACAGCTGAATCTGAAGCTGAAGGTTGTCCAACAGGTACTACACCGATTACACCAATTGATGGCGTTACGACAACCTGTCAATTAACAGGTGAAATTACTAATGATTTAACATTAACGGCCAATAATTTATATGCATTAAATGGTCCGGTATTTATTGGTGAAGATAAAGCGAATAGCGCTACTTTAACAATTGAACCAGGTACTACCATTTATGGTCGCTCAGGTGGCGATTACCTAGTTATTAGCCGTGATTCAGCCATTGAAGCTAATGGTACTGCGACTAACCCAATCACTTTTACTTCTAGTGAAGATATTGCACAAGGTGTTACTGGCTCTGGCCAATGGGGCGGTGTTGTTATTCTTGGTAATGCAAAATCAAATAAATGTCCATCAGATGGTAGTGACTGTGCATTACAGGTTGAAGGTGTAGCTGAAGGTGGTGTTTTTGGTGGTACTGATGATGAAGACAGCTCAGGTACATTGCGTTATGTTGTTGTTAAACATGCCGGTTATGAAATTGCCCCAGACAATGAGTTAAACGGTATTACTTTTGGCGGTGTAGGCTCAGGTACAACAGTAGAATATATTCAAGTACATGAAAATGCAGACGACGGTGTTGAATTCTTCGGTGGTACTGTTAATGCGAAGTATGTTGTGCTTACAGGGAATAAAGATGACAGTGTTGACTGGGATAATGGTTACCGCGGTAATTTACAGTATGTATTAGTAAAACATGCAGATAATGACGGTGAAGCTAACCGAGCAATTGAAGCTGATAACGACGGTTCAACGCCTGATAAAGAACCTCAATCTAATCCAACAATTGCTAATATGACGATTATTGGTAATGGCTTTGATACACCTGATAAAGCTTCTGAAGGTATATACTTACGTGAAGGTACTAAAGCACAGTTACATAATTTTGTTGTAACAGGTACTTCAGGCATGGGTGAATGTTTAGAACTTGAAGGCGGCAGCTCTACGGTAACAACAGACCAAGCCATAAATGGCGATACGGTTATTTCAAATTCAGTATTTGCTTGTGATGAAAACTTCAAAGATTCAAAAGCAACGGATGGCACGGTATTACTTGACGCTGAAGATTGGGTGCTGAATCAAAACGATGATAACTCAACTGCCGAAAATATGGGTACAGTACTAAACGGTATATTCACCATTGATACAACTACCCCGAAAGACTTTACAGGTAATGCTTTCTTTGACAACGCTAATCACATTGGTGCGGTAACTGAAGGAAACAACTGGACTGCTGGCTGGACTGTAGGTTTAGAGTAACAGACTAGCTAATCAAAATGCTGTAGCACAATTATTTTTATACTACAGCATTTCATACCAAACTAATCAATTGAGCACTTCTATTCATTAGTTTGGTATTAATGTTCAAATACCTAATTCATGAGGTTTACAATGAATAATAAGTTTAAATCTTTTGCTTTATCTTCTCTAACAATTGCTTTGATGGCAACAACGGGACAGGTTATAGCTGAAGAAGACGATAGCGAGGCCATTGAAGAAGTTGTGGTCAAAGCTAGTCGCTTAAAAGGTACTGCAAGTGCCGTAATGCAAGAACGTAAAAATCAAGCTTTTGTTGCCGACATTTTAGGTGCAGAGCAAATTTCTCGCACAGGCGATTCAGATGCAGCCGCTGCGCTTCGTCGTGTAACAGGTATAACACTTGTAGATGGAAAATTTATTTATGTACGTGGTCTTGGTGAACGTTTTTCAAGTACGCAATTAAATGGTGCTGCTGTACCTAGTCCTGACCCAACACGAACAGTAATACCATTAGATTTATTTCCATCGAGTATTATTGAATCCTTATCAGTACAAAAGTCTTATTCGGCCAGTATGCCAGCCCATTTTGCTGGTGGTAATGTTGATGTTCGTTTGAAAACTATTCCAACAGATTTCGTTTTTAACATGAAAGCTAAACTTGGTGGTAACACTAATAACTTTGATGACGGGCTTACTTACAATGGTGGTGGTAACGATTGGTACGGTGTTGATGATGGTACGCGAGCAGCACCAGATGATTTAACACAGTTGTGGAATAGCTATACCTCTATCAATAGTTTAGACCAAGATGAAAACCGATTAGTGGCAGCCCAGCTTAATCGCGATTATGATCCAAAAAGTGAAAGTATTAACCCAAATACAGGGTTAGATATAACGCTTGGTAATAAATTTGACTTTGATGATTTTCGTTTAGGTTTTCTTTCATCTATTTCTTATGACAATAAATGGGAAGTATCAGAAGGTTATGAAGGTCAAGATTTTACTAAAGGCTCAGATGGTGCTTGGTCTTTAGTGCGTGGTTTTGATGAAGTAGATACAACTGAACATTCAGTGCGTTTTTCTGGCATGATGAGTTTAGGCTTAGAGTACATGCGCAACCATCGCATCGATTTTACTTCATTAATACTGCATGATACTCGTGATCAAGTGAGTGATAAACGAGGTAATACTAACAACGTTTTACTGAGTGATGGTTTAAGAATTCGCGATAGTGAAGTTATCTACGAAGAACGTGAAATGATTTCGAATCAATTACGTGGCACGCATAATTTTAATGACTGGTGGGGACTCGGTGTTGATTGGTTTTATTCTGATGCACGTTCTAACCGTTATGCTCCAGGTAATATAGAAACACGTTACATTATTTCAGATGGTTATAATGGGCAACCAGAAGATGGAATCTTTGATTACGTTAATGAAAGTTCATTAAGAAAAGCTAGTACTTCTACTCGTTATACTTTTCAAGACTTAGACGATGAAGTAGAAAATTATGGTTATAATTTGTCATTGCCATTAGCTTTTTCTGGCATTGAAGTTGAATTAAAATTTGGTGGTGATTTTGTTAAAAAATCAAGAGAAGCATTTGCTCGACGTGTTGATATTAATACGTTAGCACTAAGTGATCTAGACTTAACAGGTAGTCAATTAAACACTATATTAACTGATGATGTTATTTTAAATTACCCGCTAAGTGGCAATGATAATATTATGCGTGATACGTCAATTGCCGGTGATGATTATTATTCAGGGCAAATGATTGATGCTTATTATGTCGAAGCAGATTTTTTCTTTAATGAAAAGTGGCGCGTAGTAGGTGGTGTTCGTTATGAAGATTTTAGACAAGTTGTTGCACCGCTTGATCCAGCAACAGGAAAATTTGACTTACCTTCACAACCAACAGAAGCTGACTTAGCTGATCTTGCCTTCCAAGAAGATGAATTCTTTGGTGCTTTAGCATTGACCTATATTTTAGATGATCAAATGCAATTTCGTGCATCAGTTGGCCAAACAACAATTCGTCCAGATCTTCGTGAAGTAGCCCCAGCAACTTATATTGATCCTTTAACTGGTTTCCCTATTGGTGGAACTCCTGGCGTAGAAAGTACCGACATAATTAACTATGACGTACGCTGGGAATGGTATATGGAAACAGGTGAAAACTTGTCGGTTGGCTTATTCTATAAAGATATGGATATGCCAATTGAATCGGTACAGTCACCTTCGCAAGATGGTCCATCACTTATCCGTATTGCCAATGCTGAAGACGGTTATGTTTATGGTATAGAAATGGAATTTTTGAAAGACTTTACTTTCTTAGGTGATTTAGGCCCGGTAAATGGTGCCGATCTTTTCTTATCGGGTAATGTTACGTTAAGTGATTCTGAAATCAATATTAATACCCAAAGTGTCGTTGAACAAACAGGTGTTTCTACGAGTATTTCAAATCCTACACGCAGAATGACGGGTCATTCAGAGTATGTACTTAATTTCAATCTAGGTTGGGATGCACCTAATGGCTATCATAGTGCGACATTAGTTTATAATGTGTTTGGCGAACGTATTATTATACCGGGTATTGAAGGTAAAGATGATGCATACGAGCAACCATTTCATTCACTTGATATGGTCTATACTTACTATCCTACTTTTTCTTCAACTGTAACCTTTAAAGTACAGAATATTTTAGGTAAAGATAAAGCGATAGAATTTGAAGATACGCTCATACAAAGTGAAACGAAAGGTACTCAATTTGAAGTCGCATTAAAGTGGGACTTTTAAGGTACTAGAAATTTAGTGAATCAAAAAGGAGCTTTAGTAAAGCTCCTTTTTTTATTTTAACTCTCGCGTTAAATAACCTGAGCTCGGTTTAATAAATCTTTCTCTAACAGTTATTTTTCCTTACTTCATCGTTAAATTTACTTGCGATAGACTAGCTATTAACGCGAAATCTGCCTTGAATTAAGAAAAACTATCAAGTTAGAGTAAAATATAGTTATATTATTAATAATTTCAATAAATTAAAAACATCTTAAACCGAGTTCAGGTTAAATAGGTAGGCTCATTTAGGGGGGAAAGCAGTCTCAATTTGTAAAATAGGTTGACTAATACACTTAACGATTAGATTACTTCGACTCACTTTTATTTATCAAGTCATTAATATCATAATAAAAGTACTTCATATTACCTCTGTTATTAACATACAAATTCTAATGCGAAATTCAACTAGAGTTTCGATCTATTTATCTTTTAAAGTAATTGATTTAAATATTAAAATTTTAATAGTACAAAATACGCATTATTTTAATTTGTTTGATCTAAATCAAGTCTATTTGATAAAAAAATAAAAGCCTCTCTGTAAGCCGTAATTACTTCAATAAATTGGAATATGTATAAAAAAAGGTAAATAACCGTCTTTATTAATTTAGTTTTAGCTATTTAGTTTGAATGATTTAATAGGATTATGTAAATAACATTTATTTGCTATTAAAGTTTTGTACAAAATTCGCAATGTTATGTTTTTAAAGTGATTATCCCACTAAAAGTAATGAATATTATATTACAATAAACTTCCGTTTTTAATTATAAAATATTAAGTTATGAGGCTAAATTTGGTTGTATCTTGATGATTAATATAATTAATTCAACCGTTGTATTATTGAGAATAAAATGAGTAAAGAGTTGTTGTTTTCTGAGTCTGATATATTGCTTTCAACTACTGATTTAAATAGTCATATTAAATACGCAAATACTAAATTTTGTACTATTTCTGGTTATACGTTAGATGAGTTAGTGAATAATCCTCATAATAAAGTTCGACATCCAGATATGCCAAAAGAAGCCTTTAAGGACCTTTGGTCAAGTATTCAACAAGGTAATTCTTGGATGGGGCCTGTTAAGAATCGTTGCAAAGATGGTGATTTTTATTGGGTTGATGCTTTTGTTACACCAATTAAAGATGATACTGGTAGTGTCTTTGAATATCAATCTGTTAGAACTTTACCTGATAGAAAAGTAATTGACAGAGCTAATGAAGTTTATCCGCAGCTTCACCAAGGTAAGAAACCAGCCGCTATTAAAGAAAAAGTTGATAAAACTTTATGGGTACAAGTTATTTTATTGCTCTCTGTATTACTATCTATAACAAATATTTTTGTTGAAGATAATAATACAATGATATCTATTTTACTCGCAGGGCTCATTTTTTGTGGGGCATTAATTTTTTCTTTGTGGCGCTCTCAATATCTAACTGTACTTCAAGAATCAAAAAATATTTATGATAATAATCTAATGAGTTTTTTATATTCTGGCAATAACGATAAGGTTGGAAATATTTTATTAGCTTTGAAAATGCAAGCAGCTAAAATAAAAGCTGTTGTAGGGCGTGTTTCTGACGATTCAACCATTATTAATGATGTAGCAACTCAATCTGAAAAACGGGGTAGCAATGTAGCAACAATTCTTGCGGAACAAAAAAATGAAACTGATCAGGTCGCTACTTCTATTACTCAAATGTCTTCGACCATAAGAGAAATTGCTCAAGTGATAACACTAGCTGCTGATACATCTCAGCAAGGATTGAATATTAGTAATAATGGTTTAGAAGTTGTATCTGAAACAATGAGTTCTATAAATGAATTATCTAAGCAATTAGGTGAAGTTGATATGGCT
This sequence comes from Colwellia sp. 5_MG-2023, assembly GCF_030547795.1. Classification (NCBI taxonomy): domain Bacteria; kingdom Pseudomonadati; phylum Pseudomonadota; class Gammaproteobacteria; order Alteromonadales; family Colwelliaceae; genus Colwellia; species Colwellia sp. 5_MG-2023. Next base: position 90,286 of record NZ_JAUOPW010000015.1, read on the forward strand.
ATTCATCGTTTAATTGATGGAACGAGATCAATAGAAGAAATCTTGGGTGAAATCAGCGCTATTGCTGATCAAACTAATCTTTTAGCATTGAATGCGGCTATTGAGGCTGCAAGAGCTGGAGAGCAAGGGCGTGGTTTTGCTGTTGTAGCAGAAGAAGTGAGAGCTTTAGCATCACGTTCGCAACAATCCACTGATGAAATTGGAAAATTAATTATTCAATTAAGAGCAGAATCTGATTTTGCAATTAATTCTATGTCTAAAGGACGAGATCTATCAGAAAATTGCGTGTCTATGGTAGATCAAACAGGAGTAGCTCTACGAGAAATTAATGAGGAAGTAACAGCATTAGCTGATATAAATATACAGATATCTACAGCAATAGAAGAGCAATCTATTGTTGCTGAAAATGTTAGCCTTAATATCTCATCTATTACTGATATGTCAGCCAAAAGTGAGTCTCATGGTAAAGAAGCTGTTGAGTTAAGTAACCCCAGATCGGGTTAAGCCCTAACCATAGCATTCTTCTCTACGTCATTAATATTAAGGGTTGGCTTATTTTCTTTAAGGCAATAAGCTACTAACCCTGCGAGTAAATTCAACATAAAACCATTAGGACTACGATGACGAGAATGCTCTATTTGAGATATATTCTTCAATTGATCATTTATCGTTTCAATAATAAACCGTCTAGATAGCATTGCTCTATCCCATAACGACATAGCTTTGGCTTTCATATTACGGCGCACGGTTGTTATCAAATCGACTCCTTTTTCCTTCAAACCAGCTGTTAATTTTTTGCTGATATAGCCTTTATCTGCATATAACTTTCCTTTTAAGTTTTTAGCTAAGGCTAATACTGGCTTTGTGTCATGAACATTGCCTGTAGTTAATTTAGCATCAACTATTTCTCCTTTAAAGTTAGTGACTAAATGTAGTTTGAACCCATAAAACCAACCCATTGTTCCTTTGCCACGCTCGGCTATGCCGTCAAATGTTTTGTGTCTAGGGATTCTTAAGTTATGGCATACTTTTATGCTTGTAGAGTCAATAAATTCAATACCTGTAGACTCACCTTTAAGTATTGA
>NZ_JAUOPW010000016.1:0-89003 GCF_030547795.1 Colwellia sp. 5_MG-2023
TAAGAAAGAAGAACTATGTAAAAACAAGTTAATGTGAGTATTCACACAAATTGCATGATAACTAATTGTTAAAGAAGATATCGAGTAACTAGGTTAATCGATATAGATGAGAGTCGCATTCGCTCTTCACCTAACAAATTAAGCTGAACTGTTTTCTAGCTTAACCCGTGTTGCTCGCTGCTGTTGCCCCGAAGCAGGATGCGTATCATACGCTTCCGAGTTTTAATGTCAACATTTTATTTTGATATTTTTAAAAGTTTTTGCAAACTCTTAAACACTTCATTACTTAAATCAAAAATAAACGTTAAGTTAACTATTTAGCATTAAATGAAAGTAGATAACTTATTAAAACAGCCCGTTGATGATTCGTTTTGCCTGAACCCCTTGGAACTGCAGCGCATTGTAGAGATTTTTAAAAAAGGGTCAAGACTTTTCTTTAAACTTTTATTCGTTCGAAGATATATTGAACTAAATGCATTTTTATTAGACTAAAGTATGGACTTCCTGCTACTTTTGGGCTTTTATAGATATCAATCACACTATTTTTACTTGTGTCATTGAATGTATTCTCGCTTATATAAGTTGATGGAACAATATGAGAAATTTTTATTAATCAATTGGAACCCCACTATGAAGTTACTACCTCTGTTATGTTTAATTGGTTTTCTTTTTTCATTTGCTGCTAATAGTACTGCATATAGTTTAAAGCAAACTCGACAAATAGCAGTTTTATCAACGATGTTTGATCAACTTATCCACCGTCAGATTAATTCTGAAATGGCTGTCGAAAGAAGTGTTAATGCTTTACTTAGGAGTTATCCAGAACAAATAGCTTCAGTCTTGAAAATAGCTGTAGCGAAATATCCTCAAGAATACGAACAAATTATATGTGGTGCTATAAGAGCAGAGCCGGCATTAACGAGTGATGTTATTGATATTATATTAAGATCTAATGTTGCTAGCATTGAAGATATTATAAGCTTTGCAATGACAGAAGAGCCTGCCTATGCTGTTGAAATAGTCAATGCAGCGGTTTCACATAAACCTTCTAAACTAGAAAATATTGTCCGTGTTGCTATAACTACAGAGCCAATAATGGCTAAACATATTGTAGACTCAACAATGCAAAGTTACCCTGAAAAAATATTGGATATTCTTGCTGTAGCAATTAAAGCCTTACCCGAACAAGTGGTTAGTATTGTTAGAGACACGTTAAGGATTTCACCCGATAATACTGAGGTTGTTAGTATTGCTGTAAATTCATCTAGTGGCAATAAAGCACGTGAAATTATATCAACAGCAGTAAAATCGGGGATCTCTCAAGAATCAGCAACCGCTGCTGCAATTGCTGGTGGTGCATTGGAAGCAGATATAGCTAAAGCAAATGAAGAATAAGGCTATAAATAATTTTATACTGACTTTCTTGTAAACACTAAATCATTACCTTGAGTCAAATCACTACTGTATTGATATCCGGCTAAATCAAAGCTCTTTAGCTGTTCAACGTCTGTGATTTGATTTTGAATAATATAACGAGCCATTAAACCTCTCGCCTTTTTCGCATAAAAGCTAATAATTTTATATTGATCATTCTTCCAATCTTTAAACTGTGGAGTGATGATCTTTGCATTTAATAGTTTTTTATTAACAACTTTAAAATATTCATTAGAAGCTAAGTTAATTAAAATATCACTATTTTGCTCTGCTAAAACTTCATTTAACTCATCTGTGATTATATTTCCCCAAAACTGATACAAGTTGCTACCGCGACAATTATCAAGTTTGGTTCCCATCTCTAATCGATATGCTTGCATTAAATCTAATGGTTTTAATAATCCATACAGGCCCGATAATATTCGTAAATGTTTCTGTGAAAAATCAAAGTCAGCATCACTAAACGAAGGAGCATCAAGACCACTATAAACATCGCCATTAAAAGCTAAGACCGCTTGGCGTGCATTCTCAGTAGTAAAGGGTTGGGACCATTCACCAAACCTTGCGGCATTCAACCCTGCCAATTTATCACTTAACTTCATCAATGAGGCTATTTGATCTGAAGATAACTTAACACAACGCTCAATTAATAGTTCGCTATGCTCAAGTAGGCTTGGTTGACTCGTTTTAGTGGTTGCTAAAGGGGATTCAAAATCTAATTTTTTTGCAGGAGAAACAATGATTAGCATAACATTTCCGTTTCGATTATTTTATAAACATATTAAAGCAAATGATAACATAGCTTTAATTCAAGTAAGAAGGAGCAATTACAATATATAATAGGATCAGTATGAAAATCAGTAACAATTGAATATTTGCTAAGTATTTACACCGTAAAGGGGTACATTAACAGAATTTATGTAGTAACATTTAATCATACAAATCCATTAATTAATTTTAGCAACCTATAGGTCGTATTCATGACAAACTTATCTTCTCAACTTGAACAATTAAAGCAAATGACCACTGTCGTTGCCGATACTGGTGATATTGAAGCTATAGCTAAATTTCAACCACAAGACGCTACTACTAATCCATCATTATTATTAAAAGCAGCTGCATTACCATTATATAAAAATTTATTATCTGATTCTGTTATTTGGGCAAAAGAGCAATCTAATGATAAAAATCAGCAAGTTATTGATGCAGCAGATAGGTTATCAGTATTAATTGGTCTAGAAATTTTAAAAACAGTCCCTGGCCGTATCTCCACTGAAGTAGATGCTCGATTATCTTTTGATACAAAGGCCTCTATTGCTAAAGCTCACAAATTAATAGCAATGTACAATGAAGCAGGTGTGAGTAATGATCGTATTCTGATCAAGCTAGCTTCAACATGGGAAGGCATTAAAGCCGCGGAGCAGCTTGAAAAAGAAGGCATTAATTGTAACCTAACATTACTCTTTAGTTTTGCACAAGCAAGAGCTTGCGCGGAAGCCGGTGTTTATCTGATATCACCTTTTGTTGGTCGTATACTTGATTGGTTTAAAAAAGATACTGGTCGCACTGAATACCCTAGTGATGAAGATCCAGGGGTTATTTCTGTTACTGATATTTATAATTATTACAAGAGTAAAGGTTATAACACTGTTGTTATGGGCGCGAGTTTTAGAAATACGGGGGAAATTTTAGCACTTGCTGGTTGTGATAGGTTAACTATTAGTCCTCAATTGATGGATGAATTAGCCAACAACAATGCACCTGTTGAACAGAAACTTAGTGCTAACAACATTAATGATACAGGATCTACTGAAACACCATTAACTGAACAAGAATGGCGCTGGCAAATGAATGATGATGCAATGGCGACTGAAAAGCTAAGTGAAGGGATTCGTAATTTTGCTATTGATCAAGTGAAGCTTGAAAAACAATTAGCACAAATGCTATAAAAAGAATCAATGATGTAAAATCAACCGATACGACTATTTAAAATGCACATTTTTATTAAAAAATGTGCATTTTTTATTTTAAGCACTTAAAAAGTATGATATTAAAAAGATGCAATTGATCTATGTTTTTAAAGAAAATCTATTAAGGGGTACTTTTATGGATAATTTAAACCAAGTTTTAGCATCAGTTAGTCAACCTGCAAAAGGAAAAAATGTAGCGACAAATAAAAGGAAGTGGCGAGAAATTGAACAATTAAGAGATAAATTCCAACTCGAAAAAGAATTACTAATATATGAGGACTCTCTGGAGTATATGTTAGAAGAGTTTTAGCTAAATTTTCTATTAAAATTGTTTAATATCAAAACCTGACTTAGTCAGGTTTTTAACATTTAATTCTACAACAAGTAGTTTCCTATCAAAATGATGATTGACAATATTCAAACAAGCGTTTAACTTCTTAATAGTTTATTATTAAAAACGGCTAGTTACAGTAATATGTCAAAAACACTTATTAACTTTGTTCATGCGAATGGCTTTCCTGCCGGCAGCTACCAAACACTATTTAATTATTTACCAACAGAATATCAAATCATATCACATGAAAAATATGGTCATGATGAAAGATATCCCGTTGAAAATAACTGGCAACCCTTAGTGGATGAACTGATTAACTTTGTGAAACAGCAATTAGCCTTACATAATCAAGAACAAGTATTCAATGTAGGTCATTCATTTGGTGGAGTCATTGCTTTCATTGCAGCTTGCCAACAACCAGCCTTATTCAAAGGCTTAATTATGTTAGATCCACCTGTAATAACCGGCGCTACCGCTTTAGGAATGAAACTTGTTAAGAATACTCGTTTTATTGACAAGTATAGCCCTTCGGGTAAATCCAAAATAAGAAGAACACATTGGCCATTAGATACCGATGTTGCAAAGTTATTCTCAAGTAAAAGATTATTTAAAAATTTTGATGAACGCTGCTTAAACGACTATGTTAAACATGGCATTGTTGAACGAAATGGTCAATTAGAATTAGCTTTCTCAGCCCAAGTAGAAACTGATATTTTCAGAAATTTGGCAGATAACTTATCGAGTTATAAAAACAAGCTTAACATCCCTGCTACATTAATATACGCAGAGAAAACAGATGTATGTCCTCATATATTCTTCAAGAAATTTGCTAAATTAAATAAAAGTATTAATGTAATCACAACTCCCGGAAGCCATATGTTCCCCTTGGAACAACCTGAAAATACAGCGAACCTAATCAAAAGCATTATAGATATGAATAAAGTAGAATAATTTAGCTAAGCAATTAACACATCAAAAAATTGACGCTAGCACTTCCCTCCTATTATAGAGAGTGATTTTATTTAGAATAACTCTCTTATGCCTCAAAAAAAACACTTTTTTTATTATTTTATTTCAACAACTTAAAATATAAAAAATATAGAGCTCCCGTGTCAAAAATTCAGTTGGCATAACACTTGCCTTTACATAGTTATAGAGATTATTTTGCTGTGAAGGTTTGTTATGTACTATTTAAGTTTACCCTGTTTGAGTTTACGCACTATTAAAAGTAGTACTTGTATGCTTTTGTGCTTATTTTTATTTGCGTGTAGTACCACGGAAAATGTAAATAATAATAATTTTGCAGACAATCGTTATGACAATAGTCGTATGAATAAGCACTTTTCTCATACCCAATTTACACCTATCAATAAAAGTACAAACAAAAAATCAATAAGCTCTGATCACGAGTTAATGATGTCGGTTTTGAATAGACCTATTCCAGAAGATCAAGCAATGATATTAGCCTTAAAGCAAGAAAGAGCTAGTTATGGCCCTTATTTTTCGAATTATACCGTTAAAATAAGAGGTGATAAAAATTCAGATACAACGAATGTTAGAACTGAAAATATCTATACTCAGCTTATATCACAAGATATTAATGCTATTAATATTAGTGCCCCCAACTAAAACTGCAGCTACTTCAATTTTGACATCTATTAAAATCAGTTAAAGAATCTGTGATATATAAAATAACATCGCAGCCATCTAACTTATGTCATCTGACCAATCGAGTGTATTAAAAAGGTACTGCCATTGCTGATCGAAGGCAGCATTAATTATTACTTTCTCATGAGTAATAGGATGAAGAAAACTTAATGACTTAGCGATAAGCATTAAACGCTTAAAACCAAAGTGATTCGTAAAAAACGGGTTTTGCTTATTATCTCCGTAATTTATATCACCAATAATAGGATGACGTAAGTGTGCAAGGTGACGTCGAATTTGATGTCTACGCCCTGTAATTGGTGTTAACCTTACTAAAGAATACCGAACACTATCAAACTTCCCCAATGAAATTGGTAAACTTGCTTGCTTTATTACGCGATAATTAGTTTGTGCCAATTGCGCGGGTTTATCTCGTCTAACATTTTTATCACCAATTTTATCTAGTTTTTCCTTAAGCGCATGATCTATCAAGGTATCGTGCTCAAACATTGCTAAGTGCCCACGTACTAAAGCAAAATAAGTTTTTGTTAACTCTGTATTGGTATATGCCTCTTGTGTACTATTTTCCCGAATGTTCACTTCATTTGATTTACTAGCAAAAGCTTCATTCATTTTTTGAGCTACCTCTTGCGTTAAAGCAAACAACAAAACACCAGATGTCGGTCTATCTAATCGGTGTACAGGATAAACGTATTTACCTATTTGATCTCGAACTAACTGCAAAGCAAAATAGATTTCATTCTTGTCCATAAAACTACGATGTACAAATAACCCTGCAGGTTTATCAACGGCAATAAGATATTCATCTTGGTATAGAATAGTTAAAACAGGTTTTTGATCGCTTATTTCAGAAATTGGCTTATTAAGTTGTAAAGGCATAGTCACATTTTAAATTTTGCTAGATAAACGCATTATCTCTATAATGGCGAGCAGACTCAATCCTTCTTTACTTTGGCTTACTAATTCTCCTTATGAATACTATAGATACTATTTCACAGCTTTTGCATTCATCGAACTCTCAGTTTCGTCTTTATGATATTGGTCGAAAAATAGAAAAAATCTCAAAAGAACAATTTGAAAAAATAGAACTAAATCAAATACCATACCCAACGCCTTTACAAGGTCATGCTTGTATTGCTATTGCTTTTTGGCAGAAAAAATCACCTCAACCATATTTATGGCTATTAAAATTTCCTCTTGATGAACGTGGATTACTAAATCAAGGAGCAAGAAACCATTTTATTGCTATTATCATTGAAGCTCTTGGTAGTAATTTAATGCAAGATGCTAATGAGAAACAAGAAGAGTTATTAAAAAGTAATCCTTACTTGTATACTCCTGCACAGTACAAATTAGCTACATTAAACAGTAAAATTAATTTTGAACTAAAACAAACACCGAGTGAATATTTATCGCCATTTTTAACTTACCTTTCAGGTGAATCTGGTTGGGATAATTGGCAAGTAGTAGGTGTTCAGGGTATTACCGACTTTGCCGTGCGTATAAATGAGAAAGAGAACAGCGAAAAACTGATAAATGCTCTACCTCACCTTCCTACCGAAGTATTATTTCCATTATGTGGAGCATTAGAAAATGAAAGTCTACCTGCAGCATTACTGAATACTTTAATAAGTTTACTAGAAAAAAACATAGCATTAATGAAAGAGAATAACGAAAATAATGATAACCTCCTTCAAACACAACAACATTTACTTCGTAGTTTAGCGAGTAATTGCCACCATATTCACGTTGAACAATTTATTAATATGCTGCTAGCACAAGATAAAATCGCTGCTGAGCTATTAATTACACTTTCTGGTCGTTGTTGGACTGTACTTGCAGACGCTAAGATGTTGATTACTTATTTTGAGCACCTTATTGCATGTGAAGATCAAGCTCTATTCAATAGTATATTTAAAGACTTGGTTGCAATACCATCAATTCGTCCCATTGTTTTTGAATGTATGCGTTCACCCAATAGAAGCAATGCATTATCGCAAGCAATTGGCCAACTATTTAACTAAATAAAGCAATTTATTCGGCTTTACGATTTAAGGTATATCTACACACTATGGAAAATATTTACTACTTATTAGTTGTCTGCTTAATTTTTTGGTACTTTATTTACCTAAGAAAAGTCGCTGAAGCCGCCCTTATTCATGCTACTCGGTATTGTGAACAAAGCCAGTTACAATTTATTGCTATTGCCAGACGTTCAAGCCGGTTAACATTTAATAAGAAACATGGTCTTGTGTGGTTTAGCTTATTTGATATAGAGTTTAGCGGCGACGGTGAGTCCAGTAATCATGCTACATTGAGTTTATATGGATTAAAATTAGATAATGTTGATGTTCCTCCTTATCGAGTTTAATAAAATCAATTATTTCAATTCCAACTCTAATTATATAGGAAGGTATAGTGCAGTTTTTAAAGTCACTTTTTTGTTTACACGGTCTTGATAATAGAACACGTTTTTTTACTATTTCTATTGGTGTGTATGTTTTATTTGTCATGCTAGTATCTGCTTTTAGCAATAGTATTATTATACCGCTAATATTGTTGGTAATGTTTTCTCTAATACTTGGGTTAACAAGCCTGCGACGCTTACATGATGCGAAACTCAATAAAAAGTGGTTATTGGCCCCCTGCTTAACTTTTTTATTAGTAGGCATCATTATTATCATATCTCAGCAGAGCAGCAGTTATTATTTACTCATTCTTCCAACTCTTTGCTCTGCGGTATTATTGACTTATCAAAGCACTAACAAACATAGCTATATATTGGGTTACTATGGCCCAGTTGATATGAATGAATATCGACAAAATAGCCACAAGAGTGCACAATCACAATATCGCATTGAACCTACACTTGTTAGTGATACTTCATCTAACAATTATTACTCACAAACCCATAATGATAGTAGTCAAGAGTATAATCAAACAGATAAAATTGAAGATGATAATTATTCTCATCATAGACAAGCTAATAAGCAAACTGATATTGGTGAATTGATTCGCTTAAACCTATTAAACAATAGAAAAGCACAATTAATTATAGTGGCTATCATCGGCATAACCTTAATTGGTGTTAGTACTTCATGGCTAATTCATTACTTAGACTCTGCGGACGAAACATTAATAAATCAAAATAACAATAAAGAGCAAGTTAGTGTTTTGCCTTCTATTTTAAGAAGTCACCCTCTTCCTATGCCCGATAACTATACCTTATATTTATCGGAGCACTCTGGCATTAGTATTAATTGGCAAGCTGATGAAGTTGAAAATTCACTTTTATGGTCACAATTAACAGCACAAGGAGATGAAAGCTGTAAAGAAATTAGCTTTAATAAAGGAAAGCCAATACGTACATTGTCAGTGAAAGTGGAAGAGAGTAATGGGATTAATTCTAACTATTTTGCTAGTTTTTCCCCTCTTGATAGTCAAGAGCTTATTCAGGCTTTAGCATTTCGTGGCAACTTCACTTTATGTGGTTATAATTTTTCATTAAAAGGCAGTCAAGCAGCATTAGGAACAAATAACCAGTATTCACACTGGGTTGAATACTAAATTAGAACAATTAATTAAGAACACCGTATTGTGTGTTGTTGCTAAAAGGGGCTTTTAGCGCTCATTTAAAGCTGAAAGCCTATTCCATTATCAAATAATTGCTCATAGATACTTTTTATTGCAATAGCATTATCTGTCAATGAGTCATCTAATTTACTGCGTTTTTCAAAGCCTAAATCACTAATTTGATAATAGTAATCTGCATGTAAACCACTCAATTCAAGACATGCTTTTGTACAAGATAAATCACAACCATCAATAGCAATAATTGGGCGACCAGAATTTGCCAGCTCCATCATAGGAATAACTTTTCCGACAACACCTGAAACACACGACATCTCGGCAATACCATCATCATCAAGGTTTAACGATATATTATGAGCCATTTCGGCTAAATTAGAACACCCAGAGCAGGCATATACTATTGGTTTTCCTTGTTTTATTGTTGGATTTTTTTTTGGATTATCTGACATGGAACTAATCTCCTTGCTTAGGAATAGATAGCGGTTATTATATAACTGAGTCTAAACACCATATAAAACGCGACTTTCTGATTCTAACAAGGCCGAAAAAGTTGGTTTTGATTTATATCAACCTTTAGAGCAATCAACTATGAATTAATCTATTTGACCTGTTCTCGATTTAAGATACTTTAAATTGGTCTTTTTAACTTTAATAAATAGAGGTGACTTACCACTAACTACTCAACAAGTATTAAAAAGTTTAAGAAGAAACGTTATGATGCTCCCTAAGCGCGCTATGTACTTATATAACTTGATGACTATGGGATTTATATATTAAGTTAACTTTTAAAGGCTAATCGGTTAGATATAGCCTTATTTATGGTTTAATTCACTCTATTGAAACCGTAACTTACATAATATTGGGATATTATAAAGATATGCTTACTTCTTAGATTGTTTGTAAATATCTTCTGGTTTTAACTTTAATACTTTACGAGAAGGCTTTGCTTGATCTGTTTTACTATTAGGGTTTTCATATATTGCACTAGCATTCGGTCTTGCACCATCAACCCATGTTTCATTGTTTTGATTTTTAGCTTTAAAGTTATTATTTGGGGTGTTGCTATTATGTGACTTATTCTTTTGAGACTTACCGCCTAAAGGTGTATTCTTATCAGCACTATTATTTTCAATTTTACTTGTTCTAGCAACATGATGCTTCTTATCAATAGCTTGTAATAAATTACGTAAAACTTGATCTTTACACTCTCTGTAATGTTGATGATCAACTCTTCTTGAAAAAGCACTTAACTCAGGTTTATTTAAGCGAAAATCAACACTTGCTAATAATTCAATCAATTCTTCCGCTTTTAAATTAAGAGCGATTTTTAATTTAGTAAGAACAATATTATTTGTTAAACGTTTCTCAGGTGTTGCTGGAGCCCCTTCTCTTTTACCGCGTTTTTCATTAATAAATCCATTTAGAAATGAAGCTAATTCGACATCTTGACAGCTTACAAAATCAGCATCATTATCTTTTTTTAACCATTGGCTTACTTGCTCTCTAGTAACCATCAATCCTGCTGATGAGAAAATCGCTATCATCTGTTTGTCATTATAGTTAAAAGTGTAGCGTAACCGGCGAAGAACATCATTATTGTTCAAAGTATTTCCTAATAAAAAAGTGTGAATACACAGTATGAGATAAATCTATTTTAGCAGTTTTAAGCTACTAATAAAATAATGGAATTTATTAAACTTAGGGGGATAATCATTACAATTAAAAAATGCCACTCACTTTCAATGAATGGCATTTATTTAAATTAACGAAAAATGTTAACACATTAATTAATCGATACTTTTCTTCTTACTACAATCATCAATAAAGCGAATAATCCGAACAAGGTGAAAGATCCACCACCGCCTGATGTATTCGTAGTGCTATCATCAATAGCTTCTGCCTCTCCAGCTTCAATATAAAAAGAAACAACAGTCGTATTACTGTCAACAGTACCATCGTTAACGGTTAATTGTACGCTTACACGCGTTAAGGCGTTAACTACAGGCGCTGTAAAGCTTAATATACTACCTTCGGATTTAATTGTTAATGTTGGCCCTTCTATTTGCGTCCAAGTATAAGTAAGTGCGTCGCCGTCACTATCAAACGATGATGAACCATCAATTTTACCTTCCTCCCCGCCATTAAGAAGTACTAAAGTTGCAACAGCTCTTGCTAACGGTGCAGTGTTAGCTAATGCAGCCAAAAGGCCTGGATCTTCAACCTGTTTATTCGCTACTCCGTCAGCGTCGTTAGGTCCACCATCTTCAATAATTAAACGAATACATTCGTGTCCTTGTGTTAGGCCCTTTTTCCAGCTTGTATCATAATAACTAGGACATATAGAGTCTATACGTGCTGCAGAATGAATTTCATTATAAGCATCAACTTCAAAAGATTTAAATATAAAATCATTATAAATACTTCGAGGGGTTAAAAATTTTGCATAAATGGCATTAACAGGGATTTTACTACTTTCTGGTAATGGCACAACAACAGCAACAGAGTCTCCTGCTTGAGCTAAGTTCGACGCAATAAACTCAATAAATAGAAAACCAGTCGAAAGATCCAAATTTTCCTCAATCCCAACTTCATCAGTAATATCATCAGGATCAACTGGCTGACCATTGTCTAAATAGTCAGTGAGGTCATTCGGATTCACTGCCGCCCCACTTGCTTCTTGCCCAAGCGCTAAAGAATTAATAGGACCTAAGCTTAACTGTATACCAGGTTCAGTTCTCATCGGCTCTTCGCCTAGTACAAGAGCTAAAGTAGAACGGTCTGATGAATTATCTAAATAATTAGGTATACCATCGCCATCGCTATCAGTAACACCTTCAGCAGAATCATTAATACCATCGCCATCAGAATCTTTATCGCTATCTAAAATAACATCATCATTTTGAGTACTTATATATAAAGTAAGGCCTGAAATCGCTGTTAGAGGGTCAGTTCTATTCTCTTCTTCAAGTTTAGCCGCAACGTTAATCACATTACCATACTCGCTAAGGTTAACGTAATGATAATTGTTGAAGTAGGTACTCGAATTATCTTCATTTTGGTAGCCTACCGAGTTACTATCATTAAACAAAATATCAAACTTAACGCTATCCCCGTTAGGGTCATAACCTTCTATAAAAACCACTATATTTTCCGATTCGTTTTCATTAAAAACGACATCTCTACTACTTTGTTGAGCACAGGTTACCTTCGCTGATTTGTCCGATTCTACAGCTGACACAGGGCGTTCATAACATTGTGGTGTATAGGCATAAAAGTCTAAAATAACAGGTGGTAAATTTTCATCCGTTATGGTGAAAGTTGTTGTTGTATTTTCATTGTCAATAGCACCATTGATAATCTCAACAATTTCTACATTCAATATATCGCCATCTTCCCAACCGGTTATATCATTAAAATTATAAAAATCATATTCAGAGGTTTTAGCTTCTTTAGATGTCCGTAATGGAGATAGATAACTTTGCATAGTGAATTTAAAATCACGTGCATCCACTTTACTTGTGTCACTGTTAATAGATAACTCGATAGTTAATGTTTTTTCATCCGGATCGTAACCACCATGATTATTTATTAATATGTTTTCAAGCTTATTGGTTAGGGCTGTACCACTCAATTTAAAAGTAATAATAATATCTTCGTCTTGATTAATATTGGTGGTTGATAAATTGGGGATAACATCAAATGTTGAAGTAGCAACCCCATCAATTACTGGTGATTCTAGTGCAATTTTACCTGTAGCAGGTAAACTAACAAATGGCGTAACATAAACGATTTGCTTTAGTGTTATTGTATCGTCCATATCTGGGTTTGTTACTTCCCATTCAACAACATGTTGCCCAGTAAATAATTGATAATCTTTAATTAGAGATAAAGAAGAGTTCTCAGGTAAGCCATCAAACTCTTCCGGTACTTGATTACTCAAGGTTAACAATTCAGTGGTAACCTTAGTTATATTACTTTCTGGGTTAATGGTGACAATAGTGTCTGAAAAAACATCTGAATCTGCATACGCTGAAACAGAAATACTTAAGCAGGCTATTGCAAAAGCACAAGCTTTACTTATATTGACAAGTTTATTAAATGACAAAATATATTCCTCTGGATGGGCGGTTTTTGTTGTTAGAATAAAAGACTGAATCAGAATAATATATTTATTTTAGTGAGTCGAATAATTTGTAACAATTTATTTTATTATTTCCGTCTCTAATTATCTCCACACAGGAATATATATTGTTGAACAGTGTTCAAAGGGATGGAACAACTTCATAAGGGATATAGAAAGAGTAAAAAGCTTATGCACAAGAGATTGGGTTAAACTGGTCGACTAATTAATCCGTTTGCTATTGCCAATATAAACTATGAATTATCGACATTAGTATTATATAAAATTTAGCTATATTATTAAGATCTAATTAAATTTTTACTATTGCTGCACTTATCATTAAACATAAAAAAACCAGTCCCCTTTAAAGAGTACTGGTTTTTTGATTAAAAGTTACAATATATTAATTAGATTGAAACATTTTTACGTCTAGCTGTATCTACAATGAAGCCTTTCCAACTACTAGCCGCTTTACGCGATTTAGGGTCTTTTATAGCTTTATTGATAGCAGCATAAGCTTGTTTATACTTTTCAAGATAAAAATATGATTCAGCTATGCTCATATACAAGCGTCCTTGATTCTTAATACCTAGATCAATGGCTTTATTTAGAGCCTGGATTGCTTTAGCAAATTGCTCGTCTTGCTTCAACAACATGCCTTGCTTGCTATAATGCTGTGCTTCACCAGTCATCTTAGCTAGCTCACCATAATATTTGGCAGCAGTACTAACATGTTGTGCAGCATGCCAAGCGTTAGCTAAAGTTGAGATGTTCTTGTCGTCTCTTTTAACTAAACCTGAAGCAATATGCTTCTCTAATAATAAAGCAGCTTTATAAGGTGATTCATTAGAAGAATATAAACTTGCTAATGTTTTAATCTGAGATTCTTTATCAAGAAACCCTTGCTTATAAGCTAGATCAAGTGTTTGTAATGCTTTAGGGTAATCTTCCACAAGTAAATAAAACATTGGTAATTGTGTCCACCAGGTTTTATTTTCAGGAAAAATTAAAATTACCGTTTCTAATACATCAATCGCTTCTTTATATTTTTTACGCTCATAATAAGAAGTTAATTTTAATATATAAGGGTTTTGGTTAGGTTTATCAGCAAATGCGGCGATTGCATTATCAGCAGGAACAATCATTTTATCCAATTGTTTTAACTCATAATTTGCTTGAGCTATTTTAACCCAAGTGTCACCATCATTTTTACCGGTAAAATCCATCCAAGTATAGTAATTACTTAAAGCACCTTTATAGTCTTTGGTTTGCATTTGCAAATCACCCAATAACTTTAAAGCTTCACCATGATCTCCTTCATTTAAAATATCAGGAGCTACAGCCATCTTAAGGTATTTTATTGCTTCTTCTTCATGGTCACCTTTAGTGGCATACATAACAGCAATAAAACGAGAAACATAGGCTTTATCATAATCTTGTTTGGCTTCAATATCTTTTAAGATAACTAAAGCACCATCAATATCATCAGCTGTATAAGCCTCAAAAGCTTTTTGTACCTTTTTACCAACAGATTGACCAACAAGCTGCGTAGGACGTTTCTTTTTCTCTTCTTGAGCAGCAGCCGCATTAGCATTTTCAGCAAATGGCACTTGCGCAATCAATAGAGAAGCAACAACAACTAAAGAAGTTGATACTTTCTTAAAAGACATACTTTCAAGGGTAAATTGTTTCGACATAATTAACTCCCTCCGTCCATTTTAAAGTCTAATTGCACTGTTAAACCTTCTTGTCTTAATGGTTTACCATCAACAACTTTTGGCTTGTATTTCCACTTTCTAAGTGCACGTTTCGCTTCCCTGTCAAAAACACGCTTAGGTTGAGCTTCAATTACTGTAACATCTTCAACACCACCAATCTCATTGATTGTAAATGAAAGCTTAACCCAACCTTCTTTACCATCACGAGCTGCTTGAATAGGGTATTTAGGCTCTATTCGTACAATTGGTGTTGCATCACCGTCACGGCCAAACCCTGCACCTGGTGCAGATAAGCCTGTTGATGCGCCAGATAATTGTAATCCTGGCATATTAAACTGCAAACCACCAGTGTCGTTACTTGCTTCAGGCTCAGGAGTCTGTTGCTTTGGCGGCGCTTTAGGCGGCGGCGGTGGCGGTGGCGGAACACGACGACGTGTTTCTGCTGAAGACTCTGGCGGTGTAGTATTCACTTCTACGATTATACTCTCTTTTGCCTCATCCTTGTGTCTATCACCGCTAGATACAAGGAAAGCCATAAAAGCAAATAGACCAAAGGTAACTACAGCGCCTAGTAGTATTGATACTAAAAAGCGTCCCATTCTCTACCCCTTCGCTGCAGCAATAGAGATTCTAAGATCACTTCCTGCTTCTTTAATTGCATCCATTACTTTAACAACAACGCCATGTTTAGCGTCTTTATCAGCTTGGATAATAATTACATCGGTCGGTTGTTCAGCAAGTAATTTTTCAATCCTTGCACCAACACGTTCGATGTCAACACGGCCTTTATCTAACCAAATTTCACCGTTATCTTTAATTGCTATAAAGATATTGGCATTTTTCTGCTTAGTTTGCTGTGCTGCTTTAGGTTTGTTTACTTCAATACCTGCTTCTTTAACAAAAGAAGTGGTTACAATGAAGAAGATCAGCATGATAAATACGATGTCGAGCATCGGTGTCATATCAATTACCGCTTCTTCGTCCTCACGAATTTTTTTACGTGCCATGAAAATATCTCTCTAGTGATGAGGTAAACTGTCAACCAGTTTAGCCTTTGCTAGTTTAACTTGAGCGTCTAGTCTTGAACTAAAAAACACACCAGATAACGCTGCTACCATACCGGCCATAGTCGGAATTGTTGCTTGCGATATACCTGCGGCCATTAATCGCGGATTACCTGTACCTTGTTGTGCCATTGTTTCAAACACACCAATCATACCGGTTACAGTTCCTAACAAACCAATTAATGGACACATTGCCACTAATGTTCTGATAGTTACCATGCGTTGTTCAAGCAGTTCGTTTGCTTCGGAAATCCAAGTCTCTCTAATACGATGTGCATACCAAGACGTTGTGTCTGAGCGTGCATCCCAACGAGAAACAATATCTTTCTTCATTGTTGGGTAGATTGCTGATAAGAACCAATAGCGTTCTATCATCATTATCCACATCAATAAGAGTGCAAAGGCAACAACGTACAGTACGTTACCGCCAGTTGCAATAAAACCCCTGACAGATTCCCAAAGCTCTATCAGGAATAACATTATTTAGACTCCTTCTCAGCAATCGCAGCAATTAAGCCTGCACTTTGCTCGTCTAGTTTTTGTAAAACGCTTTTCGCTTTACCTGCAACAATTGAGTGGATAAGAATAAGTGGTAATGCACAAATCAAACCTAATGCTGTTGTAACTAATGCTAGAGAGATGTTACCCGCCATAATTTTCGGGTCACCAGTACCAAACAATGTAATTGTTTGGAAAGTCATAATCATACCGATTACTGTACCTAATAGACCCATTAGAGGAGCTATAGCAGCAAACATTTTGATTAAGTTAACACCACGGTCAATTTTAGGTGTTTCACGTAAGATACCTTCATCAAGTTTAAGCTCTAATGTTTCAGCATCAACTGACTTGTTATCATGATAAATTTGAAGTAAACGACCTAATGGGTTGTTACTATTTGGTGTATCAAGATTTTTCTCTTGAGATTTAATCTTAGAAGTAATACTACCTAAAACGATAATACGTTCAAGCGCAATCAATAAACCAATGATTAAAAGAACCGTGATAGCGTAACCAACTTCTTTACCTTCATGGAAGAATTCTTCAAGTGTTTTCTTACGTGTTTCTAGTGATAAAATACCACCACGTGAAGGATCCACATATACACCAGCATAACCTGAACTAGTGTTGAAGAAACCAGATGCTGTATCAGAAATATAACCTGCTGGTTGTTTAGCTAACGGTTGAACCTGACCAACTTCATCGTTATAAGTTAAGTAACCATCTGCAGAAACTAGGTTAAATGTACCGATACGAGTAATCGTTTGAGTAGTTTTAGAACCATCTAAGTTTGTTACTTCAGCAGTAAACTTAGAAACTTTACCTGATTCAGTCATTTCAGTTTGTAAAGCAAACCATAACTCTTCAAGATCTTCTAAAGCAGGAATTTCTTTAGCATTCGCGATACGGTTTAACGTTTCGCCACGGCCAGGGAATTCTGCACTTACGATAGAAGTAGCAATTTGGCCATAAGCGCCTGCAGCTGCAGCACGAGAAACACCAAACATTTCACCTAATGTGCCTGTAGCATTATCAAGTTCAACTTCTTTTTGTGCTAATGCAATTTCGTTATCTGCATATTCTTTTGTTAAACGTGCGTTACGCGCATTTTGATTCGCAAGTTCTTTTTTAGCTTTATTTAAAAGTGCTTGTTTATCAGCACGTGCTGACGTAAATTCAGCTTCACGTTTTTTATCAAGTTTAGCTTCTGAAATACGATCAGATTTAACTTGTTTTAGTAAATCATCTAACTGATTCGCTTGTGTTGTTGCAACAAAACCAGCTGACATTACTACTGCTAGCGTTACAAAATTAATAACTTTTCTCATTATTCTGCTCCTGCTGCAAATACTGGTAATTTAGCTAAATCTGGTGGAAGTTGCTTACGCGCCATAGCGATAGCATCTTTAATAGGTTTTAAATATTCATCACCTAATTCTTCCCATGCACGACTTTGGTTATTCCATAACCAAGAACGTTTACCATCTAGAGATTGTGCAACAAAAGCGATTCTGCCCATATGAACGAAATCAGCTGTTAAGGTTGTACCACCAAAATCCATTTCTGCTTGATAAGCATCAAAGATTGTGCCGTAACCTGCTTCAATTTCATATGCTTCAAGTACTAAGCGGAACTGCTCAGAAGTAGTAACATTTGAATTTGACATTACGTTGTGTAAATTAGCAACACGCTCTTTACGACGTTCAATGTTCATTGGAACGTCAAGTTCGATATATTTTTCCAAGGTATCGATCATTTTGTACATCAATGGCACAACACCTTGTTTAATTTTATCAATACCATCAATTTGCTTTTGTAATGATGCGATATTTGCTTTTTGATCATCAACCATACGTTGAACATGATCATTATAACCACGTAAAACATCTGCTTCATCAACGGTATTACGGTATTCAGCAAGAAGTTCTTGCGTTTGTTCGTAAATAGTGTTGATTTTGGCTTGTGATTTAGCTGACTGCTTAAATATTGTAGCTTCAGCTTTTTGAAGATCTGTTAATGCATCAGCAGCAGCGATATTACTACCTGTTAATGCTAGTGCGCCTACCATTGCCGTAGCGATGAGGCTTTTCTTACTTACTTTGGACATAGTTCCCAACCAATTGCTATTTAAATTTTGATAACAAAGATTTTTGTTACCGCAAATATAAAAATCTGTCGTTTTATTATTTGTAACTTTTTTTTATACAACCTATCAATAATCCCAAATGACAAACAAACTGTCAAGGTGGTAGTTATAAAGTTATTTATTTATTCGAGTAATAAATAAAAAATATCACAAAATCATCATTAAATATCTGGATTAATAGATGCTTTAGATTCATATATGGTCTTTTTTGATTATTACTTGAGCAAAAAGGCCTAAAATAGACACATTTGTTTTTGCTATATATGTTTTACTAATTCATTCGTACTAAGTCAACTTTATTTACACTATTCGGCTATTAAAAACACGTTCCTCTTGGCTAAATCTTGTAATTAAACCTCTAAACAAGTCATTTTTGGGTGTTATTCAAACAAATATGTATATTTTAACCAGGTTTGAATGTTTTAAAATTTCAACAAAAATAGTAGTTCTGTATAGTCAGGCTGCCATTGAAAATCTTTCAGCTTAATTTTTACGCCCAGAACAACTATATTTTCACCTTGTAAAAGCTGCTTTTGCTCTAAAAAATATGGACTATTTATTGGAAATGAAATTTTACCTTGTGAATTAATAACACGATACCAAGGTACTAATTTTCCTTGCCAGCCTCCTTTAGGTATTTTACTTAAGGCTTTACCTACTAATCTTGCCCTACCAGGTAAGCCAGCGAGATCAGCGATTTGGCCATAACAAGCAACTTTTCCTTTAGGAATTAACTGTACTGTTTGCCAAATTTGCTCGTAATGCGGTTTAATTGATTCAGTGGTAGCCATTTATTTCTTTATTATTGACTTAAAATGAGCGCTATACTCATATTTGAATAATACGTTATCATATCAATATACATAATTATTGCTACAGCATGCATAATAAGATTGGGGAGCATTTATGAAAATTTGGGTTGATGCAGATGCCTGTCCAGTTGTAATAAAAGAAATATTATTTAAAGCGGCTGAACGAACTGGAATTGAAACGACACTGGTCGCTAATCATCATATTCGTATACCACCATCACGTGTTATTAATTTTATGCAAGTCAACTCAGGTTTTGATGTCGCTGATGATGAAATTGTAAAAAGAATCAATATAAATGATTTAGTAATAACGTCAGACATCCCTTTAGCTGACGAAGTTATTAGTAAATCGGCCATAGCTTTAAGCCCAAGAGGTGAGCTGTTTACCAAAGAGAATATAAAATCTAAATTAAATATTCGTGATTTTATGGATACCATGCGTGCTAGTGGTGTTCAAACAGGAGGACCATCAGCGTTAAATCAAAGTGATCGTCAAAGCTTTGCTAATCACTTAGATAAAATTTTAATGCGTTATCAAAAGTCACAATAATGATTGCAACACATAAATAAACATATAAAGTGTTATACACAGGGTTTATTTACGACTTAAAAAGAATTATAGGTAAGAGCTACAAAAACTAATTGCATCTGTTGAGTGCTTTTCAAGAAGAAGTCATGTTAATAACCCTTTTTATTTACATTATCATTAAATTTACAAATATAATTAGAATAAGTAATGCATAAAGTCACTTTATACTTAATATTTCATCTACTTCTCATTTTTTCTACCTTCGCTAGTTATGCGCAAGAGATAGTCATTAGTGGCTTGCCTCATGAGATAACTAATTATAAAAAATGGCTAGGAAATAAAAAATGTACTGATATTAACAGTTATCAAAATGACTATGCTACGAAAGCTTCAACGCAAATAATGTTGATCTGTAAAGCTCTACAGCTTGGTGGGTTTAATGCAACCTTGTCCTTTAATTCGATGCCAAATTATTCAAGAAGCTTATTCGAAGCTTATAAAGGTAGAATAGCAATACCTGGTGATTCAATTTGGTTATCACAAATATCTCAAAAACATTTTTATACTGCCCCACCTATATTTGCAGAGGGTGAATTTCAAAAAGGTTTCTTTGCACTTCCTGATAAACGAAAAGAAATTGAAGAACACATTAATATCAATAAATCAAAAGGTATTACATCATTACAAACCCTACGAGATTACATAGTTATAACATCCCAAAATTGGATATTTGATCAAGCAGCAATAAAAAATCTAGAACTCACCCACCTGTATACGACAAAAACAGAAAACATGTGCAATATGATTAAATATGGCCGAGGTGATTTGTATTTTGGTGAGTTAATTATGATTGGCAATAAAAAAATTGTTTTTAACTGCAACGGCTTAATTTTAGAGCCTATCAAAGGAATAAAAGTAGCATTTACAGAGTCTCGGCATTTTGTAGTATCGAAAAATATTGCTAACAGTTCAAAAATTTATGAGGCGCTTCGTAAAGGGTTAAATATATTACGAGCATCAGGTGAAATTGAGAAAGCTTTTTATCCTCATATTAACAATAAAAATATTATTGTTAATTGGCTAGACTTATTATCACTTTCACCCGAGCAAAAGCAGAAAAAAAATAATTAACTTATATCTAGCACTCACACTATTGAGTTTGCATTTCATGACGAATTTGACTTGTACATTCAGCTAAAATAATGGCACCCGCAGTAGATACATTCAAAGAATTCCCCATACCAAACATAGAAATATGAATTTGCTGATGACTTAACTTTAGTGCTACTTCACTAACACCTTTACGCTCATTCCCCAAAACTAATGCACAAGGAGACGGATAAGAAACATTTTTATAATCGACTGACTCATGACATAGTTCTACACCAAAAATGGTGTAACCACTATTAATTAACGATTGTATACTTAATGCTGTACTATCACTGTACTCAATACATACCCATTTAGCTTCATTTCTAGAGGCTTTTCTTAATTTTTCATCTGAAATAGTTAACGCACCACAAACAATGATTTTTTCAATAGCAAAAGCATCTGCTAAACGAATAAATGAGCCTATATTATAGCTATTAGTAACATTATCTAATACCAATACAACAGGGGTTTTAGCTTTCTTTAAATATTCATCACGCGTAGGTTTCTTTTTTCTTAAATCTTCTTTACTAAGTTGTATTTCTAACGACATACTTCTGGCTCTTATAATAAACTGCGACGAATTTTAACTTATCTAGGCTATTTTTGTTAGTTATCTTCATATAGAATTCGCCTATAGCTTAACTTATCAATAGTTAAAATTAAGCCACAAACATGTAGCTGCTTCTTATTCCTTTCTAAAATGATACCAAACAAATGAATGATAAAACGATAGTAACCCATAATGGTAATTTTCATGCTGATGACGTTTTCAGTGTTGCAGCCCTAAAAAAGATTTTTTCTTCTTTTAATCTGATACGAACCCGTGATTTAGCTATTATTAGTAAAGCCGATATTGTGATTGATGTGGGTGGTGAATATAATCCTGACACAAATCGTTTTGATCATCACCAACGTGGAGGAGCTGGAGAACGTAACAACGGTATTCCATATTCTTCTTTTGGATTAATTTGGCAAAAATATGGTTTAGAAATTTGCCAAGGTAACCAAGATGTTGCCAATTCCGTAGATGCCGAACTTGTATCAACCATTGATGCTATAGATTGCGGACATGTTAAAGGTGTATCCACAGGAATTAGCCTTAGCCAAACTATTTCAATGTTTAATCCAACTTGGCAAGAAGATAGTCACTTTGATGACTGTTTTAATGAAGCTGTTGATTTTGCATTACGTGTTTTAACACGCTTTATTGCTTCTGCAAGTAGTGGAATCAATGCCAAAGAAATAGTCGCTAACGCTATTGAAAATTCAGTAGATCCAAGAGTTATTGTTTTAGAAAAATATACACCATGGAAAAGAACTGTACACGCACTTTCAGATGAAGCACTCTATATTGTTTACCCATCAGAAACTGGCCAGTGGCGAATTCAAACCGTACCAGCTGAGCTTGGTTCCTTTGATGATAGAAAACCTTTGCCCAAAGCTTGGGCCGGCCTAGCTGATGAAGCACTTCAGGCTGTAACCGGTATTAGTGATGCCATGTTTTGCCATAATGGCTTGTTCATCGCAGGTACCAAATCTTTTGAAGGTACCATGAAAATGGCAGCAATGGCGCTTGAAGAAGCGCCATAATTATTTTGATTGTGTTGTTACTATCAAGCGTTTAATTTCTGCTAACTCTTGCTCAAGTTTATCAATTTGAGCACGACTTGCAGGCTCACCACCATCACCTGTTTCACCATGCTGCTCTGCTCGATGATTCTCATGTTCTTGACTCATCACCTCAAGCACTGTACCAACCATCATATTTAAGAAAATAAAGGCAGTTAGAAAGATGAAAGTTAAATAATAAATCCAACTAAAAGGATGGACTGCCATCGTTTCATACATTACGTCAGTCCAATCTTCAAAGGTAGCAACTCGGAATAACGTCAACATAGAAATAGACACATCACCCCATAATGTTTCATTAATTTGATGAAAGTACATGCTTCCCACGGCGGCATAAATATAAAATATAACAAACATTAGTAAAGCGATGTAGCCCATACGAGGAATGGCTTTAAGCAACGAATTAATCAGTAACCTTAACTCTGGCACCATTGAAACTAAACGTAAAACCCTGAAAACTCTTAACAACCTAGCTAATAGTACGCCCGATCCGCCAAGTGGAATTAAACTTCCAATAACAATAAAGGTGTCGAATACATTCCAACCACTACGAAAAAATTGCTTTTTATCTTGATGAGCAAAAAAACGAATGGTTATTTCAATAACAAAAAAGATAGTAATACATAAATCTAATAGCGTCAGTACAGCCATCGCATTCGCGGATAAATTATGTGTTTTTGCGCCAATCAATAATGCAGATAGCAAAATAACGGCAATAACAACGCCCTGAAATAATTTACTCGAGTCTATTATCTTTAAACGTCGTTGAGCTCTAAAAATAAAACTGTTCATACTATCTATTCACTCCTACAGCTTTATCACTTACATATGGATTAGTACGTCGCTCTTGTCCAAACGTTCCCATTGGACCATGACCAGGAATAAATCGTACCTCATCACCTAATGGAAAAATATTATTTCTAATAGAGTTAATCAAAGTAGCCTTATCTCCACGAGGGAAATCTGTTCTACCTATGGATCCCTGAAATAACACATCGCCTACTTGCGCTAATTTAGATTCTCGATGAAAAAAAATAACATGCCCAGGTGTATGTCCAGGACAAAAATAAACTTCTAAGGTAATGTTACCAAAGGTCACTCTATCACCTTGATCTAAAAATCGATTAGGTATGAAAGATTCTGCATATGAAAAACCAAAGCGTTGCTTTTGTTCTTCAATCAAGTCAATCCAAAACTGGTCTTCTTTATGTGGTCCTTCAATTTCGACACCATAATGTGTAGCTAGTGCATGAGTTGCGCCAGCGTGATCAATATGAGCATGAGTTAAGAGTACTTTATTTAAGGTTAATTGGTGCTTATCAATGGCATCAATCACTTTATCAATGTCTCCTCCAGGATCAATCACAGCAGCTTGCTTGGTTTCATCACACCAAAATAGAGTACAGTTTTGCTGAAAAGGCGTTACAGGAATGATTTGATACTGAAGCATATTTGTTGGATCTCAACACTAATTCAAAATTTTGCAAATGATAGCATAAATTATTTTGTTGGAAAGTAGCATTAATCACCGACAAGGATGATTATCACTTCCCCTTAGCGCTCATACTAGGTAAGCTCACAAGTTAATATATGTATTACTCAAAACAATTTATATTCTATGTCGATTTCTAACACTTCTCGTGATTCATTTCATTCTCGTATTGGCTTTGTATTAGCTGCTGCTGGATCTGCCATTGGATTAGGCAATATATGGGGATTTCCTACTCAAGCCGCTAATAATGGTGGTGGTGCTTTTTTATTTGTTTATCTTATTGTTACTTTGCTATTAGCCTTACCAGCACTCTATGCTGAAGTCTATATTGGTAACCAAGCACAAAAAAATCCTGTCAGTGCACTTGCTCAAGCTTGTGGTAAACGTTTTAATAAACTAGGTAGAAAAGCCGGTATTATTGGCCTAGTCGGCGCAATGATGATGCTTAGCTTTTATAGTATTGTTGCCGGTTGGATGCTTGCTCATGCCTTAAGTGCTTTATTTGAACTGGTAGGTTTTTCTGATTTATCTACTTGGTTATCAACATCAAGTACATTACGTAATGTAATGTTCACGCCCGTTTTTATTTTATTAGGAGCAGCAATAATTCACCAAGGTGTTCATGCCGGCATAGAAAGATGGTCCAGTCGTTTAATGCCTTTATTACTTATGATGCTAATTGGTCTTATTATTTACATTCTACAGCAAGAAGGCGCTGCTGACGGTGTTGCTTTATATCTAATCCCTGACTTTTCACAAGTAACTAGCCCGACATTAATTATATCAGCCATGGGGCAAGCATTTTTCTCATTGTCAATTGGCGTAGGTGGCATGATGGTCTATGGCTCTTATATGAAAAAAGGTGAGAATATTGGCAAGTTAGTTGTCTCTATTGCCGCACTTGATACTTTTATCGCCTTTTTAGCCGGGTTACTTATTATTCCAGCTTTATTCGTTGCACAACATGCCGGACAAGATGTTTTTAACAATGGTCACTTAATTGGTGAAGGCCAGCTTATATTTCAAATTTTACCTTCGTTATTTTCATCTATGGGTACTACAGGCTTAATTGTTGCGTTTAGTTTCTTTACTTTATTATCTATTGCAGCACTAACTTCAACCATTTCAACAACGGAAGTACCTGTGTCGTATTTAGTGGAAGATAGAAAACTTAACCGTAATCACGCAACTTGGTTAGTTTCTGGTGCTGTTTTAGTTGCTAGTATGACATTAGTTGCCTTTTTTGATGTCTTATTCGGGTTAGTTGTACAAGCCCTTACAACTATTTTACAACCATTAATGTCGCTGTTTTATTTCATTGTTATTGGCTGGATTTGGAATAGAGGTAATAAAATCACCGACATTGCGGTATTAAACAGTAATATAAAGTTAAAGCTATTTGGCTTTTATTTACGTTATATTTGCCCTGTTCTACTATTAATTGTTTTTGTTAATGTCGCATTTTAATATAAAAAATTGCCCCCCCTTTAATCTGAGTTTTTAATAAAGTAGTAAGCACTAACTTTTTTTAATCAAAGGGGGCTCTGAATCTTGTAATTCGACCTGCTCGATTTTTTCAAATCGAGTAGAAATTTTATCTGCCGACGTATGAATTTGTTTCACATCTACAGCCGCTTGATCAATATGTTTTGCTAAATTAGCAAATCGACCTTTAAAACGGTCAAAATCTTTGGCTAAATCAGATAAATGCGCTTGAATAATATGAACCTGCTTTCGAGTTGCTTCATCTTTTAATACTGACCGTGCCGTGGTGAGTATTGCCATAAGTGTTGTAGGAGAAGCTAGCCAAACACGCTTTTTATTAGCATAATCAACTAAATCACTTTGGTGTCCGTGAATCTCAGCAAAAATAGCTTCTGCTGGAATAAACATAATTGCACCGTCAGCAGTTTCTTTATCAATTAAATATTTGTCACTAATATCGTTAATATGTTTTTTAATATCAACTTTAAATTGTCGTTGTGCGGCTTTACGATCTGACTCTGCTAATTCAAAGTCCATCATTTTACGATAACTTTCTAGTGGAAATTTAGCATCTACAACTACGTTTCCAGTAGGCTCAGGTAAAAACAATACACAATCGGCAATTTTTCCATTTGATAACGTGTGCTGAAGCTTAAAACTTTGCTCTGGTAGCACATTGCGAATTAAACCACTTAGTTGTACTTCACCAAATGCCCCTCTAGAGCGTTTATCATTTAACACCTCTTGTAAGCTAACCACATTGGTTGATAATTCGGTGATTTTTTTCTGTGCGTCATCAATCAAGGCTAAACGCTGCAAAATATCACTAAAGGTTTTAGTTGTTTTTTCAAAGCCCTCTGCAAGCCGCTTTTCTACTTGACCGCTAATTTCTTGTAAACGTTTATCGGTCGCATTCGTTAACACATCAATACGTTTAGTCATTTGCTCACTGCTTTGTATTAATGATTTGCTCAACTCTTCTCTATTAGCCTGCGTGGTTTTATTTAAATGACTAATTAGTTGATCCAACGTTTGATTTTGATTTTGACTTAACGTTTGATTAAGTTGATCTTTTTGACTTCCTAACTCTCTTAGTAACTTCAATCTAAGATCAGCCATCTGTTGGTCAAAAGCGCTAGACAACTGCAATTGTTGTTTGTCGAAAAGTTGTATAAGCGCGCTATTTTGTGAAGATGAAGCTAATTCAAGCATGGCACTTATTTGGGAAATTTGATGATTTTGTTTTAAATTTTGTCTAAAAACAAACAGTAACGATAAAAGCAAAACAATAAGTGTGAGATAAATAGCAAGCTCTGCAATTTCTGCTTGCTGCAAAAATAATAACATTAAAAACCTTGTGCACTGTAAATATAAACAGTCATTTAAGCATAAGTTTTACTTAGCTGCTAGTTATTTATATTGATCCTTTTTGGTATATCTTAAGTATTGAATAAAGCAGATCAGAATGAAGTCATGTTTGCAGTAAACAAGATATTACACATCGCTATAATAAAGCATAAACGCTAATAGCACTTTTACCTCAATTAATGATAAAATATTGCAATTATTATTAAGTAGCAAAGTAACAACGAATACAACTCAAGTTACTAATTGATCCTATTACCTTTTGTAGAGAAAAACATGAAAACCCATTTCGACGAATTATTAGATTTTCCCACAGTATTGAACTTTAAAGTAATGGGTGTTGCCTGTGACGAACTGCCCGATTTAATTATTGCAGAATTACAGAAGCATACTCCTGGTGACTATACCACTAGAATAACCCCAAGCTCTAAAGGCAATTATCATGCTGTATCTCTTCCGGTAAGAGTTACCAGTAAAGAACATATTGAAAAAATTTACGAAACGTTAAATGCAATAGAGCAAGTGCGTTACGTTTTATAAAAGTACAAAGTACTTTAACTTTCTGTGAGATTTGTCGTGTCCGACTCTACCGTAACAGTAAACAAAAATAACTTAATTGTTCGACAATTAAATACTATGGATTACAGTAAAGTTTGGCATGCTATGCAAAATTTTACTGATAATCGTGATGACCAAACAAGTGATGAACTTTGGCTGGTCGAGCATCCCCCAGTTTTCACACAAGGACAGGCAGGAAAAGAAGAACATTTGCTAATGCCTGGCGATATCGAAGTTGTCAAAGTTGACCGAGGTGGTCAAGTGACTTACCACGGCCCAGGACAGCAAGTTATTTATTTTATGATAAATTTACGCCGTAGAAAAATAGGCGTTAGGCAATTAGTCACGTTAATTGAAAACGGAATCGTTGCTTCACTTAACGACTTTGATATCAAAGCATATCCAAAGCCTGACGCACCGGGTGTCTACGTCAATGATAAAAAAATAGCTTCTCTTGGATTAAGGGTTAGAAAAGGTTGCTCTTTTCATGGCTTAGCACTCAATGTGAACATGGATCTATCACCTTTTTTACGTATAAACCCATGCGGTTATGCTGGCCTTGAAATGATCCAAACATCTGACATTGAAGGTCCACAAAACATGACTGATGCTTGTAATGCATTAGTTAAACATTTAATCGCTTTGTTAGAAACTGACGAAGTAAGTTACCAAACAGGATTACCGAGCAATTATGAGCAACAACATGCCAACTAGCGACAGCAAAATAATAGAAGTTAACACTGCGGTAAAAAAATCATCAAGAATGGCGCCTGGTACAAAGCTACGTGATGCTGATAAGTTAGCGCATATCCCTATCCAAGTTGTTAGTTCAACTAAAGAAACTATGCTGCGTAAGCCGAGTTGGTTACGTATTAAATTACCACGTTCAAGTGAACGTATCGATAGTATTAAAGCTAATTTACGTAAAAATAACCTTCATTCAGTCTGTGAAGAAGCCTCGTGTCCTAATTTATCGGAATGTTTTAACCACGGCACAGCAACCTTTATGATTTTGGGTGATATTTGCACACGTCGTTGCCCATTTTGTGATGTTGGTCACGGTCGCCCATTAGCACCTAATAGTGATGAGCCTAAGAAACTAGCTAATAGCCTTAAAGATATGGGCTTAAAATATGTCGTTATCACCTCTGTTGATAGAGATGACTTACGTGATGGCGGTGCTCAACAATTTGCTGATTGTGTAAAAGAAATCGGTGAGCAAGCGCCAGAGACTAAAGTTGAAATATTAGTACCTGATTTTCGCGGCAGAATGGACAAGGCACTCGAAATATTAAATCAGCACCCTCCTCATGTATTTAACCACAATATGGAAAATGTGCCACGTCTTTATACTAAAGTTCGTCCCGGCGCTAACTACCAGTGGTCTTTAGATCTGCTTAAACGTTTTGGTGAAGCTAATCCTACTGTTGCTACTAAATCTGGCTTAATGGTGGGTTTAGGTGAAACTAATGAAGAAATTTTAGCGGTTATGCAAGATTTACGTGATCACGGTGTAACCATGTTAACCATTGGACAATACCTACAACCAAGTAAAGATCATTTAGCCGTTGAGCGTTATGTGCATCCGGATGATTTTGCCATGTTTGAACGTGAAGCTAAAAAAATGGGTTTTGTTCATGCCGCATGTGGCCCACTGGTTCGCTCTTCATATCATGCTGATAAACAAGCAGCCGGTGAAGAAGTTAAATAAATATTAATTTAGACTTTTATCTTATAGCACCATAACGAGAACACTATGTCTGTCTACTATACGCTTTGCTTTCTTGCGGCGGCAGCGATGCTCATCGCCTTCATCAATAGTAAAATAGGTAAAATGCAAACGACTATTGCTATTACCGCAGGATCGATGATTTTGTCCTTATTGATACTATTTTTTGGTCAAAATGAATGGTTCAATCTAAAGCAAGTAGCAACTGAAACGATGACAAGTATCAACTTTGAAGATTTTTTACTTAAAGGGATACTCGGATTTCTATTGTTTGCTGGTGGGTTAGGCATTAAATTGCCTAACCTTAAAGATCAAAAATGGGAAATTACCGTATTAGCGTTAGGTGCAACACTTTTTTCTACCTTTTTCATCGGTTTTTCTCTCTATGCTATTTGTCAATTAATCGGTATTAATTTAGATTTGGTATATTGCCTATTATTCGGTTCATTGATTTCACCGACCGACCCTATTGCTGTGCTCGCCATCGTAAAAAAACTGTCGGCTCCTAAACGAATTGCCACTCAAATTGAAGGAGAATCACTCTTTAATGATGGTTTTGGGTTAGTTATTTTTGTCACGCTATTCACCATTGCTTTTGGTCAAGAAACACCTACATTAGGCAGTGTGTCGCTATTGTTTGCTCAAGAAGCGCTTGGTGGCATTATTTACGGATTTTTATTAGGTTTACTTTTTCATTATTTAATCAGTGCGACTAATGATCACTCCATGGAATTACTATTAACAATTGGCGTACCTACGGCTGGCTATGTATTTGCCGATATTATTCATGTATCAGGACCACTAGCAATGGTTGTATCGGGTATTATGATAGGTAACTGGACAAGATTTGTTGGCTTTTCAAAAGAAAGTGAGGAACATCTGGATCATTTTTGGGAACTAGTGGATGAGTTTTTAAACGGTGTACTATTCTTACTAATTGGTCTATCTATGCTGCTATTTAAATTTCATGCCGAAGATTGGATCTTAATGGCTATTGCCATTCCTTTAGTACTACTCGCACGCTACCTTAGTATTTTTACTTCTTATATTGGTTTTAAATGTTACCGTAGCTACAACCCTTGGTCAGTAAGGATACTCACTTGGGGTGGATTGAGAGGTGGTTTAGCATTAGCTATGGCACTTTCTATCCCGCCAGGTGTATTAGTTATTCCTGATAAACAAATAGATGTCAGAGAACTTATTATGGTGATGACATACTCTGTTGTTGTATTTTCTATTCTTATTCAAGGCTCAACAATTACATCCTTGATTGATAGAGCAAAGAAAGCTGAAAAAGAATAAAACTCGAAGATGTAGAAAGCACATACCACTGCTTTACTTTAAGTAGCTTTGTTGATAACACAGCAACATAATTAAACAGAGAGTTTTAGATAAAAATTAGCGATGAGCCTAGTTTAGAAGATTATAAAACTTAGTGCCATGCTGATAAGTAAGCGATTAACGAAAAAGTAAATTAATATAACTAACGGTAGCGACTACTTAATATATCGCTACCGTTTTAACATTATGTAAACAATAATACTCTCAAATAAAACATCAACTGGAAATCGGTTTATTTAGTGTTGTAAAAACATAAACTTCGCTACAAACAATGCTGTTAGCGCCCATACCCCACCCGATATTTCATTAGACTTACCTGCCCCCAACTTAAGCACTGTATAAGTAATAAAACCAAAGGCGATACCGTTTGAAATAGAGAAGGTAAATGCCATCATCACTGTTGTACACACGGCAGGGGCATACTCTGTTAAGTCATCCCAATCTAGACCTCTTAAAGAGCTCATCATCAACATAGCGACATAGATAAGTGCACCATCGACAGCAAATCCCGGTAGCATTTGTGCAAGTGGTAAGAAAAACATGCCGACAAAAAATAGCAAACCAATGGTTACTGCAGTAAGCCCTGTACGACCACCAACAGAAACCCCCGCAGCCGATTCAACATAAGAAGTAACTGGCGAACAACCAAAGGCAGTACCAATAACTGATGAGATAGAATCAGCCTTTAAAGATTTATTCAATCCTTGGATTTTACCGTTTTCATCCTGTAAATTGGCGCGTTCAGCAACCCCCATAAGAGTTCCAGCTGTATCAAAAATATTAACAAATAAGAAGGTAACGATCACAGGGATTAACGCAACTTGAAAAGCGCCAGCAATATCAGCTTTCCACAAAATAGGTTCAAGCGCTGCAAAATCAGGAATAGCTAACAAGCCGTTATAGCTCATAAAACCTGAAGTAGGAGCAAATGATTTAGCCGCTTCAGCAACAACAAAAAAGTCTGTTGGTAAAACCCAAGTCATTATAAATGCAACCAATGTAGTCACGGCAATACCAATTAATACAGCACCAAAAACGTTACGATAACTAAGAATAGAAATAAGTAAAAAACTTAAAAATCCTAATGCTGGTGCTTCTGGCCCAAAAGCACCAAAGCCAAAATGAGTTAAGTCTGCAATCGCTACAATATTATCAGGATCAGCAACAACTAGGCCGGTAAAACGTAAACCAATAAAACCAAGAAAGAGCCCAACACCAGCAGTCATCGCCAACCGTAAGCTCATCGGGATACTCTCTAGCATCCATTCTCTAAGCCGAGTAACACTCATTAACACAAAGAGCACACCTGAAAGGAACACTGCTCCTAATGCAATTTCCCAGCTGTATCCCATACTACCAACGACAGTAAAGGTAAAAAATGCATTCAACCCCATACCTGGTGCAAGGCCTACCGGCCAGTTTGCGTACATCCCCATTAAGATTGTCGCTATAGCAGCCCCAAGACATGTTGCTAAAAATAACCCATCAAAGGGCATGCCAGACTTAGACATAATTATGGGGTTTAAAAACATAATATAAGACATAGTTACGAAGGTGGTAAAACCTGCCATAACTTCTATTTTGACTGTAGTTTTATGGGAAGATAATTTAAACCATCGCTCTAAAAAACCGACACTTTTTACTTGTTTTTCATTAGTGTTACTAACTTTTTCCATAACTACAATTCTCTTATTTATTTGTAAAGAATATTTTATTTTTAAAGTGATTTTTTATTGCAAGGATAATTATAAAAGAGTAATTTTAGTTTAGGATCATTATATAAATGAATCTGAGTATAACTATCTTCTTAGTAACCGAAATAAAAATCAATAATTTATAAATACTCGTTAAAGTGCTACATAGCAAACCAATTCAGATGGCACTAAGAAATAAAATCTGATTAAGCAATGACTACTTATTAATAAATGCTCATGACTCATGTAACATGACGGGTGAAGTATCTACTTGTGAGAGTAGTAATCGACACAACTTAAGACATAACCATTGCTTATCCCACTAAGTAATCACAACAAAGTCACAAAATCTGACAAACATGTCAACATTTTTGTCGCGCAAACGAATGAATAATATTAACTTGTAGCATGAAATTAAATCACCTATAAACATTTATACACGTGATAACTTATCGAATACTATCCGGTGCTCGCAAATTAAATACTATACCGTGCCCAATATAAGTAAGTAACCAAGGTATAGTGCCTTAAAAAATAATTAAAGGAAAAATATGCATCCATCATTAAAAATATTAGCTAGCGTAATATTATTCACTGCACAATTAATACTTTGTCAAGAAAGCTCAGCTAAATCATGGGCTGAAGTAAACCAAAATAATGATAAATGGTTTGATGACTTCAAAAGCAAAGCAACAGATAAGCAACTATATCAATTTCTATATAATATGCCTAAAGGGGCTGATTTACATCAACACTCTAGTGGTAGTAACTTTCCTCGTTGGTGGTACGAAATCGCCACCAATAGTGAACTTAATGGTGGCTACAGTTATTACACCAAAGTCGCATTAAATTTATGCCAAGGTTATGGTCAAAATGCATTTGGTTTCAGCTCTCCTATGCTAACGTTCGTTAATATAAGTGCCCATACGTATCATCAGCTAAGTAAATGTGAGCAAAAAAATTATAAAGCTTTGTCATCATTAACAGCTTCCGAGAAAGAAGCATGGCAGCAAAGCTTATGGTTAGATAAAGATTTTGAAGGACGTGATGAGTTTTTTCAAGCTCACTGGCAACGCTTAAATGAGCTAACCAGTAACCCATATATCGCTGCTGAATTGTTTGTTCGTAATATGAAATCATTTTCTGATGAAGGTGTTATTTATCTTGAAAGTCAATTCAATGTATCTGCCTTTATGACGCCTGACGGTAAGCCACAAACACAAGAAAAAGCCCTAACAATTCTTAAACAACGATTAGCTCAAAAAGATGCGAAGGAAACAGGTGTCACAGTCAAATTGATCTATCAACTTTTACGATTTTCACCTATTGCAGAACAACAACTAACCGATATTTATAAGTTTGTTGATAAACATAGAGACATTTATGTTGGTATTAACATGGTCGGCAGAGAAGATAATGGAAAAGGCCATCCACTAAGGTTTTTATCGACTTTACGTGAATTAAGACAACAATATCCAGCCATTGCATTAACCATTCATGCAGGCGAAGTTGATGAACCCAATTTCCATATTAGAGATACCTTACTATTGGGCGCAGATAGAATTGGCCATGGTGTTAATTTATTAGGTGATCCCCAAACGCTACTGTTAATGCGTCATAACCATTACTTAATTGAAATTAATTTGATTAGTAATTTATTATTAGAATATATTGACGATTTTAAAAATCATCCCTTCCCTGAATACTTGCGCACTGGAATACCGGTTGCTTTATCAACAGATGATAGAGGTATGTTTCATTCAAACTTAACTGATGAGTTTTTTGTTGCGGTTAAATCGTTTAATTTATCTTGGCAGGAAGTTCTAAAATTGAGTAAAAATTCGCTTGAATATAGTTTTTTGAATATTGCAGACAAGCAACAAGTTAGTGATAAGTTTAACCAAAATATAAAATCGTTTGAGCAAAGCTTTAAAAAGGATGGTGTTGATAGTTTAACTAAACCAGCAGTCTTAAATGAATTTATTCGTCGTCAATACCCACAACTAAACAAATCTATCAATTAGGATCTTTTATATGTACAAGAGACTGCACTACAACAAACTAATTGTTAGCTTATGTTTTACCTTACTTTCATTTACGACTGTACAAGCCAAACAACCATATTCACAGGTAGTGGCTGCAGCAAAATTAACAGAAGTATCTGAGACCATTACTCTTAAAGAAAATAAAGCATCACAAAAAATAACAGGCAGCACTGAATATAATAGCGAAGAAGAAAAGTCAGCTATATTATTATCTAAACTAGGTTGTCTCCCCCAAAAAGAGGTTAATCAATTACAACAAAGCACTGCATTAGAAAATTGTGCTGCTCTTAAGCCGTTAACAATTGATTACCCAACAGTACCTACGTCACTGACATCATTATTGAATCAGCTATTAGCTGAAAATATAGTTGAAGGTTATAACATTAAAGCTCAAACAATGGCGACATCGAGTGACTCAGGTGACAATGTAATCCTTTACGGTCATAGTTCTTTGGTGCATGCAAAGCAACTCATTAGTTTATTAACCGTTAACAATGTTGACTTCACCTGGCAATTAATCGCAAAAAGTTCAGCCTTCAACATTCGTGAAAATTGGCAAGATACTAAAACAGAGGAAAAAACATCAAACATTAGAACAGCGCAAGAGTATGATTTAAGATTCAACTTCGCTAATCAAGCTGAACAAAATACTTTCATGCCGCTAATCAATCAATTTGCCAAAAAAAATAGTGAAGGTCAAACGGGCTTAATTATTGATGCTTGGTGGCAACCGTTTTATCGTACTTTTCATCCACAAGCCTCTTTTATTGCAGTAAAAAGGATATCGCTGCAAGCCGATGGGTTTATCGCTTCAACACTTGTATTACCCCCTAATGTAGATAGTGTACTTAAGAAAATTAATAACACCTTATCTCAAGCAAAAATGAACGTTTCGCTTTCAAGCGAGGATGTTTGGGTCAATCCTGCTTTTTATCGCTACCTTAATGGCGACTATAAATAGTAATCCCCTTTTATAAATTAACGGTTATCAAAACAATTGCACCAGCATAAGTTGGTGCAATTGCTCCAATCTAGTGCTGTATAAATTTCCCTCAATTGTTCATTACCCATAAAAAATTTCACAAAGAAAATAAAACACAATAAAAACAATAGATTAAAGCGGGATAAAAAACTGACACTTAAGTCAACTACTTGGCATTAATTCTGCTTTATTAGTTCATATAATAATAAAAAATAAATACTGCTAATAATTGAATTAGCGTTCTGAACAAATTTTAAGGGAAACACTCTGACATGACACTACGTAACTACAAAACCACTTACCTTGCTTCTGCAATTGCATTAGGTCTTAGCTTAACTTCGAATGTATTCGCAGCAGATGAAGAAACTAAAAAAGTTGATGAGAATATTGAAAAAATAGAAGTAAGAGGTTCCCTAGGA
Source organism: Colwellia sp. 5_MG-2023 (assembly GCF_030547795.1). Classification (NCBI taxonomy): domain Bacteria; kingdom Pseudomonadati; phylum Pseudomonadota; class Gammaproteobacteria; order Alteromonadales; family Colwelliaceae; genus Colwellia; species Colwellia sp. 5_MG-2023. The sequence continues at coordinate 35,779 of NZ_JAUOPW010000016.1, forward strand.
AGCTTACCTGGCCAAGCAGTTGAATCTGTTTTTGGTTTTGGTGAATCAATACTAGAAACGCCACGCTCGGTATCAACAATTAGTAATCAGCAAATGGAACGTTTTGCTATCACTGATCTTGATGAGTTAGTTGCATTTTCACCTGGTACATTTACACAATCGTTTTTTGGCGTCGCTGGCTCTTTAGATGTTCGTGGTACACCTGGTGAAAACTACTTCAGAGGAGTTAAACGTCTTGATAACCCGGGTAACTTCCCGACCCCTATTGGTGCATCAAGTAGTGTTGATATTGTTAGAGGCCCTGCTTCTCCAATTCATGGCCCATCAAAAATTGGTGGTTATTTAAACTTTACCCCTAAGTCTTCTCGTGCCACTGGCGGACAATACTTAGATGAGAATAAAGGTGAATTTTCTATCACAACAGGTAGCTGGGATAAAAGTGTCATAACAGCTGAAGTTGGTGGCCCTGCCAAAATAGCAGGGAAAGAAATGGGCTTCTATCTGTATGGTGAAATTGAAAACTCAGGTAGTTTCTATGATAACTCGGGTACGGATCAAACTATATTTCAAGCCTCTTTTAATGGCGACATTACCGATAATTTCCGTTTTGAAGTAGGTGGCATGTACCATAAATACGATGGTAATCAAGTTGCAGGTTGGAACCGTTTAACACAAGACCTTATTGATAACGGTACTTACACTACTGGTACATCGAAACCTTTAGATACTAATGGTGATGGCTCTATTTCACACCAAGAATATGGTGCTGTTAACTTAGCCGGTAATAGCTTTTTTTATGTACCAGCAACTTCTTTTAATGACGCTGAAGTAACTGAAGCGATGATGTTAGAGAATGTAGGTACAGCAACATTATCACATAACCAAGTATTAACTGCAGCTGATGATCAATTAGCGAACATTGCTACTACATTATACTTAGATATGTTTTATTACACCGATAGTGGTTGGGAAATAAAAAACCAACTATTTTATGATGCCTACGACAATATCAATGAAAACGCATACGGCTTTGCTCAAAAACATGATAGTTATGTTGTCGAAAATAAACTCGTATTTTCAAATGAATATGAATTCGATTCATTGATCGCACAAGTACAAATATCACCTTCAGTTCGATACACCAACTTTAAACATGCTGATGATTTTACTAATGAGTATTTTAACCGTCGTGATCTAACCATGCCTTCAACTGCATTAGATCGTCGTTTACTCGCGACAAGAATTGATAAAGATTATGATAATTATGATATAGGAAGTTATACCGATTACGGTATTGCCGCTATGTCAAATTTAAGTTGGGATTGGGGCTTAAATGTCTTATTAGGTCTTCGTTACGACACTATAGATATTGAAACAACCAGACTGGATTATAAATTATTAGGCTCTGCTGATTCATACGATACATCTAATACTACTGACGCGAGTAAAACAGAAGATGGTGTATCTTGGAATACCAGTATTTCATATAAGTCAGACTTTGGCTTAGTTCCTTATATTACTTTAGCTGAACAAGGAACATTGGTTGCAGGTCAAGGGGCAGAAATTGGTGTTGCTCAGTTAGAAAGTGGTGCTTTTGATGTTTCAAAATTAACTGAATATGGTGTAAAAGGTAGCTTTTTAGATGACAGCTTATACTTTGCATTATCATTTTATGAGCAAGAACGTACTGATTTTAATGCTCAGTCAATAACCACTAACGCCACTACGCGTAATGAAGGAACAGAATTTGAATTACGCTGGGTATTTAACGAACAACTTGTGTTAAGTGCAGGTTATACAAATCTTAAAGTTTATAACTTAACAGCCATACAAGATGGCGGTCAGTTTGGCTTCTTAGGTGCTGAAGATTTAGTTAACTTAAGTGATCCGGCTCTTATCTATGGTGGTAATGTTATTGGTTTAACATTAGTTGGTGATGAAGAAGGCGGACGTAAAGCGGGTATGCCTGAAGATATATACAGCGTGACCGCAACTTATGATTTCCAAAATGGCTTTGCCGCAAATGCTAGTGTGGTTAATGCCAGCTCAACTTACTCAGGTTTCTCACAAGCAGTAGAACTACCTTCATATACATTAATGAATGCTGGTGTGTTTTATGATGCCGAAACTTGGACTGCAAGTTTTACCGTTAAAAACTTAACCGATGAAAAATACTACCGTTCTAACTTCCCAGATCTATTTGGTGGACAAGTAGTATTACCTGAACTTCCACGACATGTTCAAGCAAAATTCAGCTACAAGTTCTAAAATTAGCTAGCTCACAAAAATGTCGTAAAGACTCATACTCAGTATATGAATATGAGTCTTTTTTAAGTTTATATAAAGCAAACATATTCCTGTTATTTTATCTTTATCATAGAGAGACCCAATGAAGTATTTATTAGTTCCAATAACCTTACTCGGTTTAATGTTCACCCTATCTAGCTGCAGTGCAGTAAAAACAGCTACACAAAATTCTGCCACGCAAACCATAGAAGAAACTAAGCCAATTCAAGTAAAAGTTGTTGTTGTTAACATGTTTGAAATTGGTGAAGATTCGGGCGATAAAGCCGGTGAATTTCAGCTATGGAAAAAAGGACAAGCGTTAAATACAAAATTAGAATTTCCACAAGGATTTCACGACTTATACTTAAATGAAGAAACAGGTGTTTTAGGTATGGTAACGGGCATGGGCACAGCGCGTGCAACTGCTGCTATTATGGCTTTGGGCTTAGACCCTCGCTTTGACCTTACTCAAGCCTATTGGTTAGTCGCTGGTATTGCAGGTGTTGATCCTCATGATGCTTCCATTGGCTCTGCAGTATGGGCAACATGGTTAGTTGATGGTGATTTAGCACATCAAATAGACGCTCGCGAAGCACCTAAAGACTGGGCTACCGGATACTTTCCTCTTTTTTCACATGGGCCATATAAAGATGAAACAGTGTCAGACACTAAACATCAGCCTGCTGGTGAAGTCTATAAAATAAATGGTGAGCTTGCTGAATGGGCCTATCAACTAACTAAAAACACTCCACTGACTGATTACCCGGCAATGCAAAAATTAAGAGCTAAGTATGTTAACTACCCTAAAGCTCAATTACCGCCCTTTGTATTAAAAGGTGATCACATGGCTGCTTCTACATTCTGGCATGGTAAATTACTTAATGAATGGGCTAATTCATGGACAAAATTTTGGAGTGACGATCAAGCGAACTTTGTTACTTCAGGTATGGAAGATACGGGTAGTTACCAAGCATTAACTTATTTAGATAGCGCCGGAAAGGCAGATAAAAACCGCTTTATGGTACTTCGCACGGCAAGTAATTACAGTATGCCACCAGACAGTTTAACTGCTGCTGAAAACTTAGCAATGGAAAGTGGTGAAGAGGGTTTTGCTGGCATGTTATCGTCTTTAGAGTCTGCTTATTCTGTCGGCAGTATAGTCGTTGACAATATAGTCGCTAATTGGTCTGTATATAAAGAGACTCCTCCTTATCAAACGAAATAGACTAACTAAGCTCAGGCTAATGAGTAAATTCTGTAATTAATAAACTCTATCGCCTGATGCAACAATAAAGACAGCAATGAATAAGTCTAACTATTGCTGTCTTTATATTATTCGTCAATGCAACTATTCAACGGTACAACAATATCAGTTGGACATAAATTAGCGTAAACCATGTCGCGCAATGTGCTTTGATATAAATTAAAAGTTTAAATAGTTCATCTTTATTTATTTTTAAGCATTATGCTACCGCCCCATTAAGGACTGCCCTATGAATAAACTACTTACCCAATTCATATTACTGTTTACAGCGCTATTCATTCAACTGAATGCTAACGCAACAACAATGAAAAGTACGATTACAGAAAGTGCAGTGTTAGCACCACAACCAATTTTAATTGAAGCACCAATGCCAATTGAAGCCGAGTATCTAGCTAAAAGACTGTCAAATGTTCGAATAGAATACTCAGGTTATTTTACTTTTTATATTGGCACATTAGATAACTACCCTGTTATCGTCGCAGAAACAGGCAAAGGGCTAGAAAATACTGCCGCAGCAACAGCTATTGCCATAGAGAGATACAGGCCTTTAGCCATCATTAACCAAGGAACATCAGGCGGACATGATCCTGCGCTAATGGTTGGAGATATAGTGTTAGGTAAAAGAACCGTAAATATTGGTAACTTTAAAACATCACATAAAAAAAACGGCCAAAGCTCAGATCCATTTTCGTGGATACCCATGGATATTATGGCATCAAAAGGTAGTGCTGGAGAGGACTCTGGTGCCCAAGATGCTGAGAAAATACGTTTTTATGCGGGTAGCCCAACACTATTAAATTCAGCTATCGCCGTCAAAGGCTTATATAAAAGAGGCAAGGTTGTCGAAGGTACAATCGGCTCAGCTAACTTTTGGAATAATGAAATTGATAGAATTCTCTGGTTCCATAAAAATTTCGGTACCAGCGCGGAAGAAATGGAAGGCGCTGCCGCTGCAATGATTGCCAGTGAATATAACATTCCAATGCTAAGTATTCGTGTGTTATCAAATAATCTAACTAATGGCGGAAAGTATGATCCTTCAACCGCGCAAGATTGTCAGCAATTCGTTCTAAATACAGTAAAGCATTATATAGCAACACTATAAAACGGAAATCCTATAAAAAAACATTCATTTTATAACAATTCAAGTAGGCATTATGGACATTTTATATAACGTTGAAGATAAACCGCCACTAGGGACATCCATATTACTCGCAGCACAGCATTTACTTGCTGCACTAAGTGCAATTATTACAGTCCCACTAGTTATTGGCGGAGTGTTAAAGCTTCCTGTAGCGGATATTGTTGTCCTAGTTAACGCAGCAATGCTAATTTCGGGCGTGGTAACTATTATTCAATGTAAAGGGCTTGGTCCTGTTGGTATTCGATTACCTTGTGTTATGGGCACGAGTTTTACCTTTGTTGGTGTCTCTATCGCGATTGGTTTTGAATATGGTGTGGAAGGCATTTTAGGCTCGGCTTTGGTTGCGTCACTTGTAATGATCATTGGCAGTTTTTTTATGCCAATAATTAGAAAATTTTTCCCGCCTATTGTTACTGGCACAGTGGTGACTTTAATAGGTCTATCATTAGTACCCGTAGCAATTGATTGGTTTGCTGGTGGTCAAGTAGGCCAAGATGACTATGCTTCGCTGTCTAATTTAGCCATAGGTTTGCTAGTTTTAGCAACCGTGGTTACATTATCTATCTTTGGTAAAGGTATTTTATCTGCCGCTGCTGTCGTTATTGGCATGCTTGTCGGTTACCTTGTTTGTTTAGCCTTAGGGGTAATCGACTTTAAGCCAGTACAAAGTTCGCCATTATTTGCCTTACCCAGTCCTTTCCATTTTGGTTTAAGCTTTCCAATTAGCGGTATTATTGGAATGTCTATCGCTTACCTAGTAACAATAGTGGAATCTACCGGAGATTTTCTTGCACTGTCTAACGTAACAAAAACTAAATTAACCGGAAAAAAACTATCAAGTGGTATTTTATGTGATGGATTAGGTTCAGCGCTAGCATCGGTATTTTCAACGACGCCTTTTTCTTCCTTTTCACAAAATGTTGGTATTGTTGGGATGACAGGCGTTGCCAGTAGATATGTGGTTGCTATTACAGGTGCAATGTTAGTTCTGGCAGGTTTATTCCCAGTTTTAGGGGCTATGATTGTCTCTATACCTCTACCTGTATTAGGTGGTGCAGGCTTAGTTATGTTTGCCATGATTATTACTGCAGGGGTGAATATTTTATCTACCACTCAACATACGAAACGAAATGGCATGATTATCGCTGTCAGCATTGCTACCGGTATGGCAGTCACTGTTCGTCCTGAATTATTAAGTCACTTACCTGAATTTCTCAAAGTTATTTTAGCTTCAGGGATAACGACTGGTTCAATTATTGCCTTATTGTTGAATGTAGTACTACCAAATGCCGATATTATTACGGATACTGAATAGTGAGCTAATACCAGTTTCATTAATTAAGTGAACAAATTTATACGTAGAAAAAATTGCCAAATACAAGGCGTTTATTTCAATAACTAGTTGTGCTAATTATTAAATAAATAACGATGTAGTTGGTGATTTTAGCAAGTAGAAATGATCACATAGTTAGTGAGATTGGTATAAAACGACTGTTCAATGGAAACTCAGTGATTAAATATCGCTGAGTTTATAAAGCAAGGACAGGAAGCATTAGAAGTTAAGCAGCTTAAAAAACAACATTAACTGATGCCACAACCTTTAAGAATAACATGCGTTAATGTAGCAACAATGGCTTCAAAATCATCGTCATCCATAACACGCTTATCAAGTGCAGCAACAACTTGCACATTAAAGTCAGCATAATGTTGTGTAGAACTCCAAATTAAGAATAGCAAATGATGCGGGTTAACATCATCAATCAAACCTTCTTTTATCCAAGTCTCAATAACGACAACTTTACTGTGCAACCATACTTTAAAATCATTATTCAGGTAATCATGTAGAACTGGTGCGCCGTGAATTAATTCACTAGCAAATATTCGAGAGGCATCGGGATCATTTTTAGAATGCATCACTTTAGATCTAATATATGCACTAAGCGCGGCTTTTGGCTCACTACTCGCATTTAACGTATCATAATCTCTGTTCCAAACTTCGATAATATTACTTAAAATTTGCTGATACAAATCGGTTTTATCTTTAAAGTAGTAATGAATATTAGCACGAGCAATCCCAGCCCGCTCTGCAATACGCTTGATCGATGCACCTTTAAAGCCATGAGTAACAAACTCTTTTTTAGCAGCTTTAAATATAAGAGCTTTATTCTTTTGTCGAATAGCCCCTTCTGTTTCTTTCACTTTTTTCACAAAAATCCCTATTTAAAAATCGCGAGTAAACAAATGTTAAAAAAACGAGTCCTAACACACAACTTTAGTAAATTTTATTTATAAACAATTGGTTATAAATAAGTTGTTATAAATAATCACTGGTTAAAAACAATATAATTTAAATAGCTTTAAATAACCTGTTCAAACCAATAATTATTAGATAATAAATATTGGTATTTTTCAACCAAGATCAACAACTTCAGTTATTATTTTACTTTTTCACTATTCAAAGCTTGCCTAGCTTAACTTCCTTTATTTTTGAGTTAACCAAATAGCTAAACGAGTCCGCTCATCTTTTGTCATGTTAGTTTTATTCATAAAAGGCATATCTTGAGCATCAATAACCCGAGCTTTTATACGTGGTGCCCATTGTTTAATTGAATTAATATCATTAAACACAATTCCTGCTTGTGCCGTTTTAAACATATCATCAGTGTTGTTATTTGAATGACAAGCGCTACAACGTTGTTCAATAATTTGCATTGCTTGTGTATCACTTACCGTTAATTGTTTTTGTGCTTCGTTTAACTCAACTGATTTAGGCGCGATTAGAAAAGCTAAAACAATCGTTGCGACCACAGAGCCAACCAACACTAAGGGCTTTTGCTTACCAAAATGACGTAATACGAAATATTGTCGCACTGAGGCAGTAATTAAAATAATCGCGATTAATACCAGCCAATTAGCACTATGGTTATAAGTCATCGGATAATGATTTGATATCATAATAAAAATGATAGGCAGTGTTGTATAAGTATTATGTGTTGAGCGAACTTTGGCATTTAATCCATAGCTAGGATCTGGTGCACGTCCTTCTTCAACCGCTTTAACTAAAGCTCGTTGCGACGGCATAATACCGAAAAATACATTACCTGCCATAATAGTGCCTATGATTGCCCCCATATGCATATAGGCACCACGTGCACTAAATATCTGCGTTAAACCATAAGATAAAGCCGTTGCGACGGCAATTAAAATCAAACCTAAAACAATGCCATGATTTCTTAACTTAGTACGTACTAAAAATTCGTAAATACCGACACCAACCACAATAGAGCCAAGACCTAATACAATCGCTTGTAATTGTGTTAAATCGGCAACCCGTCGGTCAATTAAGTATGATTCTGCACCAACATAAAACATCAGTGACAATAATAAAAAACCAGTAATCCACGTAGTATAGGCTTCCCATTTAAACCAGTGTAACGTAGTTGGTATTTTAGGTGGGGCAAGCTTATATTTAGCTACTTCATAGAAACCACCGCCATGAATGGCCCATAAATCACCGCCAATACCCTTATCCATTTTTTCTTGTGGGGGTGTTTCTAAATGATTGTCTAACCAAACAAAATAGAAAGAGGCACCTATCCAAGCGATACCAGTAATAAGATGAGCAAACCTGATAATTAGGTTTAACCATTCATTAATATACGGATCCATAAACTTCCTCATTTTTTATGTAAACACTTCTTATTAAAATAAGTGTTTTTATTGTGAACAGAGCGTTATATAACGCTTGCTTTGTATTTTTATCTCTTCATTTAAACTTGGTTTATAATCAACTTATGATAGCGCTAATTTATAGGAATATAATAAAGAGTAATGATAACTAAAACCGATAATTAAACTTTTTCCCCCATGATATAAGTTGCTTTTACGTGTCGTTCATCACCTAACATACTTAAAATAAAGAGTTTTTCAGATAAGTTTTTGCAATGGCTCATTCGTCTAGCCATTAAGGGAGTGGCATGACAATCAAGCACAACAAAATCAGCTTCAGCCCCCGGAGTAAAGTTACCAATAGTGCCTTCAAGATCTAAGGCAATCGCGCCACCTAATGTTGCTAAATAAAACGATTGAAATGGGCCAAGTTTATCGCCACGTAGTTGCTGTGTTTTATACCCTTCATTTATTGTACTTAGCATAGAAAAGGTTGTTCCTGCACCAATATCAGAGCCCAGTCCAACATTCACATTATGCGTTTGTGCTTGCTTAAGATTAAATAAACCACTGCCTAAAAATAGGTTCGAGCTAGGACAAAAAGCAATTGCTGAATCTGTTTCACTTAAACGCTGACATTCACTGTCATGTAAATGAACACCATGAGCAAAAACACTGCGACGGCCTAATAATTTACTTTGATCATAGACATCTAAATAACCATCACTGTCAGGAAAAAGATCTTTTACCCACGCAATTTCAGCTTTATTTTCACTTAAATGAGTGTGTAAATAAACACTCGGATTTTCAGCCAATAATTGCCCAGCTTTATTTAATTGCTCTGTTGAGCAAGTAGGAGCAAAGCGCGGAGTGATGGCATACTGTAAGCGGTCAGTATTATGCCATTTTTCGATTAATGCCTTACTGTCATCATAGCCACTTTGTGCGGTATCTGATAAATAATCAGGGCAATTTTGATCCATTAATACCTTACCACAAATCATGCGCAGCTTTTTCTGCTGAGCAATGGTAAAAAAGGCTTCAACCGACTCTTTATGCACAGTACCAAATACTAAAGCTGTTGTTGTTCCTGCATCAAGCAGCTGATCTAAAAAGAACTCCGCAACTTTCTTACCATGCTCAAGATCTGAAAATTGACGTTCAAATGGAAAAGTATAACTTTCTAGCCACTCAAGTAATTGTTCACCATAAGACGCAATCATTTCGGTTTGCGGATAATGCACATGCGTATCAATAAAGCCCGGTATGATTAACCCTTTTTGGTAATGAGTAATCTCAATATCAGCAGGCAAGGTCGAAAACAATTCAGCAAATTCACCTATTTTTGCCACCAAGCCATTTTCAATAACTAGTAATCCGTCTTCTATATATTGATAGCTCTCTTGTAGAGGGACTTTGGCAGGATCAGCCAAAAAGTGCAGTAATTCTCCACGAAATACTTTTAACATTTATTCTCACCTTGATTTATAACGTCTTACTTGTTTGTGTGTCACACTATGTATTTATGTATTGGCAATGACCAATGAACCATCGAGTTCAAGTACATCGCAGTTATCGCCTTCGCCGCCTCTATCAACCACTAAAAAGTCACTTTCTCCGCCTAATGCTAAACAAAAATGGTGCCAAGTTCCTTTATGGTAATTAACGCCTTGATAAGATTTAGCAAGAAAAACTTTCATGCTATTTACATCAAACTCTCCTGCTGGTGCAACAACCACTAAATAATCATTGCTTCCCATAGGAATAAATGCCTGACTCCCTTTTGGGTGGCGTTCCATCATTTTGATAGCAATTGGTTGCACCAAAGGAGTTGAACGAAAAATATTGATTAGTGGATGCCCGTTATTATCATTTACATCAATTTTTGCTAGATCATGATAACGCTGAGTAAAGCCATCATTAATAGCAAAGTTATTTGCCTCTGAATTAGCTTCAATTACATCACCAAACACTGTAAAAGCATCTTTTGTTAATGGTTGTGGCGTCAGTATTTTTATATTGTTAGTCATTTGTTTTAGCTACCACGGTATGTTGAATAACCAAACGCAGTTAATAGCAATGGAATATGATAATGCGTGTTGCTACCATCAAGCTCAAAAACGATATCAACAAAAGGGTAAAAACCTTGTTCATTGTTCATGTCAAAATAAGTTTTGGTTGCAAAGTGCATACGATAAACGCCCGCTGGAAGCACAACATCATTAGCTAATAAATCAGTTATGCGTCCATCGGTATTTGTTATTCCCTTAGCAAGCTCTTGCCAACCATCTGGTGTTTGCGCAAAAAGGCTAATAGGTAATTTTTGTGCTGGTAGTCCGCGGGTAGTATCTAAAACATGCGTTGTTATTTGGCTCATCATTTTTGACTCATAGTAGTTTATCAATTCTAAGGTGGAAAATTTTACGCTGCTCTTCCGCTGCATTTGCTAATTCAGTTGCTCTATTATTGGGTAAGCGCTCGAGTAACAAAGCTAGCATTTCTGCAGCACTTTTACCTGTAGCACAAACAATAAAAATAAAACCAAACTTATCTAAGTAATCAGCATTACCCTTGGCTAAATCAACGAGCACTTGCTCACTTGCTTGATTTACTGAACTTTGTTCACCACTGGCTAATTCTTTTGTATTCGCGTATTTCGCTCGCAAAGTTGCCACATTGCCGATTTGAGGATGACCTTCAAAGGCTTCTAAATAATCTTTTTCTTCTAACCTTTGCCATACTAAATCTGCTTGCGTCGCAATTGCTCTACTGTCGCTAAAAGGCCTTGCCTTCACCATAGCTTCAACCCAAGCAGAAGCTGTGCAACATTGCATAAAAGCATGCGTTGCTTGCTCAACAGACAAGGTATTTAATTCTTCTATATTCATATTTTACCCTATCGCTAAGTTAGATTTTCCCAAACACTCTCATACGAGAAATACCACCGTCAGGAAATATATTTAAACGTACATGGGTAAACTTTTCAGTGTTTGCCGGTATAATTTCATTTAAAAACAGATGTTCGCGATGTGCGTACAATTTAGTTTTAGCAATAATAGGTTGCCATTTGTCTGCTTGCTTACCATCAGTAAAATCATCACTGTCAGTTACCATGCCTTCTAAAGTAAAGGTATCCGGAAAGTTACCTTTAAAGTGACAGGTATCTACAATGACTTTTTCAATACTGCCCTTAGCCGCAAGTTTTACAATTGACCAATCTGGCCCCGGATCACGGCGTCGTTTAGTTTCCCAACCATCGCCCATATCTTTACCACGACCAGGCATAATAAGATTATTTTTATCACTAAAGAACATGTCACTAACAAGCAGCGCTTTGCCACCATTTTTAATGTAGGCTAAATCAATTAACTCTCCATCAACAAAATTTTTCCAGTTAACGTCGGCTTCCCCATAAACACGAAAACGTGCAATACCACCATCAGGAAACATATTTAAACGCACATGCGTCCAAGCGGTATTATTATTAATTTCAAAAATATTCTGACTGTGAGCATTTACCGCTACTTCAGTTAAAATAGTCTGCCAAACCGTATCTTCATTAGGTTGAACATCACTTACACAAGCTTCTACTGACACTGTTTGAGGCGCGTTACCACGAAAATAATTAGTGTCGATATCAAAACCACGTATTACTCCTTTGATACCAAGACGAATAATGCACCAGTCGAATTCTCTGCCATTGTCACGGCCATAGCTGCGTCGAGATTCCCAACCGTCCATCCACTTGCCACGATCAGTAAACTTACCATCGATAAAAATACCTCGACCCGGTTTAAGCAAGTTTTCCATGCCGGCAAAAAAGTCATCGCTACACGATAATGTTTCACCGCCAACCCGTTCGCTGGCTAAGTCAACACAGTTAGTTTTCAACTGAGTAACTAATGCTAATGAAGCACCTATTAATTTGTTCTGCTCTTGTGTATTTATATCTAGCATCATTGCTTGTTGTTCCTACTTAAAATTTTTAATCGTTAACACGTATCGTCAAGGTTAATTGCTGACGTTAGTATAGTTAGCTACCAGCTTAAAGTTTCCCTTTAAGTAACGGACGGCCTTTGGGTGTGTTGATAAATTGATCTTGTTGATAAACATGGTGACCACGTACAAAGGTATGCTGTACCTGACCTGTCACTTTTCTACCCGCGTATGGTGTTATATTATGACGATGCTTAATCATTTCGTTAGTAATAGTGAATTCAACATTGGGATCAAATACTAAAAAATCGGCATGATTACCTACTTTTATTGCCCCTTTCACTGAGTCTAAACCAGCAAATTTTGCCGTTTCGGTCGACATCAAGCGAGTAATATCAATTAAACTAAAACCACGTTCTTTGGCTTCAGTCCAAATTAATGAAATACCGAATTGTAGCGCTGAAATACCACCCCATGCTTTTTCAATATCACCGGTATCAATATGCTTTAATTCAGGTGTGCAAGGTGAGTGATCAGAAACAATAAAACTTAAACGACCATCACTAATTGCTTGCCATAAATGTTCACGGTTTTGGTTTTCACGAATAGGAGGACAACATTTAAATAAGGTTTTACCATCAGGAATATTTTCAGACGCAATGGTTAAATAATGTGGGCAGGTTTCTGCTGTAAAACGTAAGCCCTCACTTTTAGCTTGCGCGATAGTATCTAACGCTTCATCCGAAGATAAATGCACAATATGTACCTTACAATTATCTCCTTTCTGCTTAGATTCACGCGCCATATCTACCATTAGTGATATCGCATCGTTTTCCCATTTTTTAGGGCGCGACTCAAGAAAACTATTATATTTCTTGGTTATTTCAACGTCATTAAAACCACCACAGTCTAGCTCTGCATGAATTAAGTAAGGTACATCATGTTTTGCTAAAATAGGCATTGCAGCACGAATATCTGTTGCTGATACATTAGGGAATTCTTCAATACCCGAGTCAATCAAAAACGATTTAACACCCAATACACCAGCATTAAGCAATTCGTCTAAATCAGCAATGTTTTGTGGAATCACACCGCCCCAAAAACCACAATCAACCCATAATTTATCTTCAACAGCGTCGAGTTTTTCTTGAAAGGCAGCCTTAGTAGTAGTAACAGGTATACAGTTTAATGGCATATCAACCAGCGCGGTAATTCCGCCGGCGGCAGCCGCTTGTGTTGCCGTATTAAAGCCTTCCCATTCTGTACGGCCGGGTTCATTAATATGTACATGAGAGTCAACTAACCCCGGCATAATAACGTATTCAGCATAATCTAAAACTTCACACGGTAACGTTTGTCCATACGGATGGATAGCATAAATATGCTCATTTTTAATTTCTACACAAGCAGGAATCATTGAAGATTCACCATTGTTAGTGCTTACTATTACGTTTTTACTTTGTAGGGCAAAATGAGACACTTTGCTACTCCTGTTTAAACTGATCATATTACTAATAAAAAATTACTGCTTGTTATGTAAATCTAAGTAACTATTGCGCAGTAAGTAACTGCTTAATTTCTTGCCAATGAACACCTTGCTGTGTTGATGGCGACTTACTACTTTTTGATGTATTTTCATTTAATTGATGCGCTTTTTGAGCTTGATAAGTATTGATAATTTCGCCTGCGATAGAAACAGCAACTTCTATTGGTAACTTTCCACTGACTGCTTTCAATCCTATTGGGCAATTCATTCGCGCCACTTGTATTGGATCAATGTCACGGTGTTTATAACGTTGCTGAAAACGACGCCACTTAGTATCAGAAGCAATTAACCCTAAATAGGTAAAATCCGCTCGCTTTAAAATAGCTTGCGATATGTCAAAGTCCATTTGATGATTATGAGTCATCACAATGTAATAACTATTTTCTGGCATATTGGCCACTTCACGTTCAGGCTCTTCACTTACCACTTGTCTTACATTCTGAAAAGTATCAATATTATTTGGAAACTGTTCATTGCGGCTATCAACCCAGGTGATATGACACGGTAATTGCGTCAGTATTGGCATTAACGCTTTTCCAACGTGACCAGCACCAAACAGCATGATATTAACGCCGACAGCGGCAAAGCATTCGAACAATACACTGGCATTACCACCACAGCATTGTCCTAAATTACTACCTAATTGAAAGTGCTCTAAATGTTGACCACTTTTACCCACAGCTAGCATTTTTTGTGCATACTTAATTGTTTTATGCTCAAGATGCCCACCACCAATAGTGTCGTAAATGTCATCTTTGCTAATCACCATTTTAGTGCCACTATTTCTCGGTGTTGAGCCTGATACGCCGACAAGGGTTACTAAAACATAAGCTTGGCCTTGTTTACTCAATTGATATACTGCATTGTTCCAGTTATTACTGGTGGAAATAGTCATACTACGTCTCTCGTCCTTCGCTAATCATCACGTTTATCAACACGTTAAGCTATTGCTGACGACTGTGATTTTACTGCTTCAACAGCCCAAAGTACGCGTTCTGGGGTTGCTGGCGTATCAAGTTCAGGACTAATTTTATAATCAGCAATACTTGAAATAGCATCTTTCAATGCACACCAAACCGACATGCCCAACATAAACGGCGGCTCCCCTACGGCTTTAGAGTTATAAATAGTATGCTCGCGATTAGGCGCGTCAGGCATCAAGGTCACACGGAAATCTTGCGGTGTGTCATTAATCGCAGGTATTTTGTAAGTAGCCGGATTATTTGACAGCAAACGACCTTGTTCATTCCACATCAACTCTTCAGTGGTTAACCACCCCATACCTTGAATAAACGCTCCTTCTATTTGTCCAATATCAATAGCAGGGTTAATTGAATGCCCTACATCTTGCAATATATCGGTACGTAACGTTTTATATTCACCTGTTAACGTATCGATTATCACTTCAGATACTGCCGCACCGGTTGCATAATAAAAGAACGGACGACCTTTAGCTGTGGCGCGATCAAAATGAATTTTAGGCGTTTTATAGAATCCAGTAGAAGATAAAGATACTCGGCCCATATAAGCAATCTGACAAAACTCTGCAAAACTAAACGTTTGCTCACCTACCACAATATTATTGTTTTCAAATATAACTTGCGATGCTGAAACTTGATATTTTTCACAAGCAAAATCAATTAAACGTTGTTTAATAATTTTAGCTGCAGCTTCTGCGGCTTTACCATTTAAGTCAGTTCCCGAAGATGCTGCCGTTGGAGAGGTGTTGGGTACTTTGTCAGTACGGGCAGAAGAAACAGCCACAGTATCCACATTTACTTTAAACTCTTCGGCAACAATTTGTGCCACTTTGGTATTGAGACCCTGCCCCATTTCACTACCGCCATGATTTAAGTGGATAGTACCATCAGTGTAAATATGTACGAGTGCGCCAGCCTGATTTAAATGCTGCACTGTAAATGAGATACCAAACTTTACCGGTGTTAAGGCGATGCCTTTTTTCAAAATAGGACTATTAGCATTAAACGCTGTAATGGCTTGACGACGTAATTGATAGTCAGAGCTTGCTTCAAGTGTCTCAATTATTTCAGATAAATTATTATGCTCTACCTTTTGATGATAATGAGTCATGTTACGTTCAATATCACCGTACAAATTTACTTTTCGAATCTCTAACGGGTCTTTACCTAGATGACGAGCAATATCATCCATAACCATTTCAATGGTCATCATGCCCTGAGGCCCACCAAAACCACGGTAAGCGGTATGAGAAACCGTGTTTAATTTACATCGATTACCTGTAACGGTTGCTTGATCTAAAAAGTAAGCGTTGTCTGAATGAAACATTGCTCTATCAACAATTGCATCAGATAAATCAGGTGAATAGCCACAATTACCATTCACTTCAATATTAATTCCCTTAATTTGGCCATTGTTGTCAAAGCCAACCCGGTAGTTATTTTCAAAGGGGTGACGCTTGCCCGTCATGATCATGTCATCCATACGACCTAACTTGAATTTAACAGGTCGTTTGGTTTCATTGGCAAGTAAGGCGGCAATACATGCCCAAGGTGCAGCTTGCGTTTCTTTACCACCAAAACCACCACCCATGCGGCGCATATCCACTAAAACTTTATTTAATGGAATAGCTAACACTTCAGCGACTAATTTTTGTACTTCGCTAGGATGCTGTGATGAAGTAAATATTTCCATGCCACCATCTTCTGTTGGTACCGCAGTAGACACTTGACCTTCAAGGTACATATGCTCCTGTCCACCAACAACGATCTCGCCTGATAATTGATGTTCCGCGTCAGCAATAGCAACGTCAGAGTCGCCCCGCTTCATCGTAAATGGCGGGCGAACAAAGTTCTGTTTTGCTAAAGCATCTTTTACAGTTAATACGGCTTCAAGCGCTTGGTATTCAATTTTTGCTAACTTGACCGCTTTACGTGCTAAGTCATAACTAGTGGCCGCCACCGCAAAAATAGGTTGGCCAACAAACTCTACTTTACCAATAGCTAAAACAGGATCACCAGGAAATACCGGACCAATATCTGTATGACCAGGAACGTCGTCAACAGTGATTACCGCAACCACACCTTCGGCTTTTTTTACGGCAGATAAGTCTATCGAAAGAATATTCGCATGAGCGTGAGTAGATTGACCAACCGCGGCATGTAATTCACCGCGTAATGAAGGTCGATCATCGACATAAATAGCTTCACCAGCAACATGCTTCTCTGCGCTTTCATGCTTTTTAGACCGACCGACACCACCTAAACCAACATTTTCTTGTCCATTAACAAGGTTTGCATCAGTATTTTTATGTACTTTGTTTGTATTCGCTTTTGCTACATCAATAAGACTACGCATAATTCACCACCCGTGTTTCTATCACATGACTTTGCAGCTCTAGGTAGCACTTTTCAATCAGGTTTTGCGCAACTTTCATGCGATACTTATCTGATGCGCGTACATCAGACATTGGATTAAAATCAGTTAATAATGCGGCTTTTGCTTGTTCAACAGATTCCTTAGTAAAGCTGCTACCTAATAGTGCTTTTTCAGCCAAAGATGCTCGTTTAGGTGTGGCAGCCATGCCACCAAAAGCTAAGCGAACAGTAGTGATTTTTTGCGCTGACTCTTCAATAAAAAAGGCTGCTAGTACCGCTGAAATATCATCATCAATACGTTTAGATATTTTATAAAGCTTCAAAGTTTGACCTACTGCAGGCTTAGGAATTTGTATTGATTTGATAAATTCCGATGGTTTAAGCACTGTTTTTTTGTAATCAACAAAATAATCTTCCACCAGTATTGTGCGTTCAACACCATTAAGATGTAATGTCATGGTGGCACCAAGAGCAATTAATGCTGGTGGCATGTCACCAATAGGTGATGCATTACCAATATTGCCACCTAATGTACCTGTGTTACGTATTTGCTTAGAGCCAATACGCTCAATCATGTCACCTAAATCAGGATAATAATGGTGTAATGTATCGATGAATTTACTGTATGGCAGTGCTGAGCCAATCACTATTTCAGACTCTGTTTCTTCTATGTTCATCAATTCATCAACATTACCGACATAAACCAGCTTATTAATGGTTGCTAAATTTTGAGTCACTGAAAGGGCTAAATCTGTACCACCAGCCACTAATGTTGATTCGGGCTCTACAGTTAACTCATATGCCAATTCATCGATAGTTAAAGGAGAAATATACTGATGACCATTACCCGCTAAGCTAGGTGCTGGTAACTTTTGTAGCTCAGTAAGCGTTGCAACAGTTTCTTGGTAATGTTTAGCGAAAGAGTCTTCATCACTACCAACACTTGAGGTAATAGCAGCTTCAATAATTGAACGATAGCCAGTGCAACGGCATAAATTACCCGCTAACGCCTCTAGTACTTCCCCACGACTTGGTGTTTGATTATGCTTATGTAAAGCAAAAGAAGACATAACAAAGCCGGGTGTACAAAAGCCACATTGAGAGCCATGATTATCAACCAGTGCTTGCTGAGCATGATGTAAGTTATTGTTCTCTTTTAAATCTTCTACCGTAATCAATTGTTTTCCATGTAAATTACCGACAAAAGTAATACATGAATTAATTGATTTATAATGAAGTTGCCCCGTGTTGTCACTATCTAACTCAGCAACAACGACAGTACAAGCACCACAGTCTCCAGAAGCACAACCTTCTTTACTACCAGTACTAAACTGTATTTCACGTAGATACTGTAAAACAGTTATATTAGGGTCTATATTCTCTATACTGACAACGTTATTTTTAAATAAAAAACGAACGGTATTATTTATCATAATCTTTTCCGTAATTCCTTGTTACTTTTCGAGACAAGCGGTAATGGTCTAAATATACCAGAGTAAAAAACTGACACAAGTGTCAATTTTTCACTTATACCCTATCAATTAGTTAAACACTATTATTATTGTTATTCTCATTAAAGTTAACACAATGAAAAATATACAAATAGTAGTAAACACCACATTTGTAGCACCTATATTTATTGTTATTTATAAAATAAGATTATGTTAATTTAGTGACACTATAATAAAAATATAGTCGGTATTAAGGTGGTTTTAAAGCTTAGGGTGAACAAAAAAATCGTCATTCCGTAAGTCGCTTAATACGGGATCCCATGAGGTTAGCACAGCGTAATTAAGATCCTGAATCAAGTTCAGAATGACGACTTAGAGTTCAGGGTGACAAATCAGTCATCATTCCGTAGATCACTTAATACGGAACCCTAATAGTATGGTTGAATAGTAGTTAGGATAACGAATCCATCAACTACGCAGCATAACGATTGGGATCCTGAATCAAGCTCAGAATGACGACTTAGAGTTCAGGATCACGAGAAAGTTACAGGAGTGATATGAGCAAGTAGCATTTACAAGCTCTGAGTTAAGTCTTGCGCCAATGACCCCGTTGGCTTTTCAATTACCCGAATTAGCTCTTTACCATTTTGTTTAACAATAAACGTAGGGGTGTATTGTAAATCGTTCGCCTCTGCTATACCGCCAGCATCACGTTTATCGTAATCCACAGCTACATAGTTAATACTTGCAAGCTTTACTTTAGACTCTTCAAGTAACTTAATTAGTTTTGGCACTTCTCGCTCACTGTCGTGGCACCATGTTCCAAATAATACAATAAGCTCTTTGCCTTTTAACTTTTGCATTAATGCTATATCTTGCGCTGTTGGCGTAAACGCTTTGTATTGCTCGCTAAATTTATCATAATCGTTCAACAGTACATCAGTTGTAATACCGCCCGAAAACGGTGCATTAGCGACACAACCTAGCAATGGCATACTTAAAGCACACAATAAAATTAATTTTTTAAACATAAGGTTACTTTTAAAATGAGTAATTTAACGACTATACCCAATATTTAGTACGGTGTGAATAAAGAAAGGATACTCGCTTATAAAAAAATTAGTTGTAAAGTATGTGTTGTTCAAATTTTAAGATAACAAATCAGTCGTCATTCCGTAGATCACTTAATACAGAATCTCATAGAGTACACACACCGTAATTAAGACCCTGAATCAAGTTCAAGATGACGACTTTA
This sequence comes from Colwellia sp. 5_MG-2023, assembly GCF_030547795.1. Classification (NCBI taxonomy): domain Bacteria; kingdom Pseudomonadati; phylum Pseudomonadota; class Gammaproteobacteria; order Alteromonadales; family Colwelliaceae; genus Colwellia; species Colwellia sp. 5_MG-2023. The sequence goes on from NZ_JAUOPW010000016.1 coordinate 55,686, forward strand.
GGCTTTTAAAATAACGAAAAAGTTATTCCTCTTCACCTTCTAACAGTTGAGCAAAATGAGATAGCTTTTCTAAAGCTAAGCCATGAATTGATTGTCGAGGATAACGACCTGTACTATTCATTACGCCTGCCGTGTTTTTCATTAATAACTCTAATGCTTGATCAATCGTTTCTACTGCATAAATTGAAAACTCACCACGCTCAACCGCTTGTATAACTTCGTTATTTAACATTAAGTTAATAACATTGGTTTTGGGGATAATAACGCCTTGTTTGCCAGTTAATCCTTTATCTTTACAAAGTTGAAAGAAACCTTCTATTTTTTCATTAGCGCCGCCAATTGATTGCACTTCGCCATGCTGGTTAATAGAGCCCGTAATCGCTAAGCTTTGATCGATTGGTAATAAAGTAACCGCTGAAATCAATGCACACAGCTCTGCCATTGAGGCACTATCCCCGTCGATATGACCATAAGATTGTTCAATGGCAATATTAGCCGAAATAGCGACAGGAAAACTTTGACCATACTTATGCCCTAAATACCCTGTTAACAACAAAACACCTTTAGAGTGAATAGATTTACCTAAATCAACTTCACGCTCAATATCAGTTACACCTTGGCTACCAGCATAAACGGTTGCCGTGATACGTGCAGGAGTACCAAAAACACTATCACCAATTTCTAATACTGTTAAGCCATTTACTTTTCCAATGAACTCACCTTCCGTATTAATTAGTACTTGTTGCTCTTTAATTTCATCAAGCCAAGTTTCGCTTAATCTTCCTGTACGACGTTTTTTAGCTGCTAATGCCATAGCAACATGCTCAGACTTTAAAGTACCGTTTGCACCACTTTTATTCCACCAATAGTTCGCTTCATCTAATAAGTCATTTACTTGCACAATATTGGCAGAAATTTTATGTTGGTGCTCAGCTCGTCTTAACGAGTAACGAACAAGCTCAAGTACTGCTTCATCATCAATTTCAGGATAATTGTGTTGAAATGCACGTTGACGAATCAAATTACCGAAAGCAATTAAGTTATGATCTGTTTTCTCTAAATGACGATCAAAGTCAGCTAATACTCGGAATAATTCGGTAAATTCTTGATCGTAATCTTGCAGAGTGTAATAGATTTCAGCATCACCTAATAAAATAACCTTTACACTTAGCGGTATTTTTTCAGGCTGTAAACTGTACGAACCTGGTTGGCTTAACTCTGAGTAAGGATTCTCTATTGTTATTTGCCCAGTTTTCAACGCCAGCTTAAGACGAGACCATACTAAAGGCTGTGTTAATAACTTATCAGCATCAAGTAATAAATAACCACCGTTCGCTTTATGTAATGCGCCAGGACGAATTAATCGATAACTAGTATAAGTACTGCCTTGAAAGCTAGAATAATCTACATGACCAAATAAATTTTGATATGTTGGGTTTTGCTCATAGACAACAGGTGCGCCATCAGTTTCATTTCTAGGCACTAATAAATTGGGTAAAAAGCGTTCAACCATAAGTTTACGCAGTTCTTTATCATTAGGTGCATCATCTTCATTATTGACTAGAATTTCTAACGATACATCAACGACATGATTACTAACCTTGCTGAGGTATTTTAATATCCCTGCATTTTCACTAAACTCTTGTTCTAGTTCTTGTAAATAGGGTTTTATTGCTTGCTCTGCCGTTTCAATTTTCAGTTTACGTAATAAATCTGATGATTCACGTTTCCATAATGGCAACTCAATTAATTGTTCAGCCAGTGCAATTTCTAATTCGCCCAGCAATTTATAAAACTGAGCTCTTTCAGTTTCATTAATATTAGCAAATTCTTTATCATTTAATGGCTTACCATCAACTAAAGGAGCAAAACCTACTTCGCCATTTTCTTCATATAAGGAAACATTGTTTTTCAGCGCTATTTTTTCAACAGTAGAAATAGCTTCATCATATTTTTTATTAAAATCACGATCGATAGCAGACTTATATCGTTGATAGCCTGGGTTATCAAAAATTTCAGGAAATAAATCCATTAATTCATCAATAAACTTATTCATGCGTGACAACAACTGTTTACCATCACCGGGGTTAACATAAAGTTTATAAGGTGCATGACTTTCATCAAAATTATTGATGTAACACCACTCAACTGGAGTCGCTTGTTCTTTTGCTAGTTTAGCTAATAACTGCTTAATTAATGTTTGTCTTCCTATGCCATGTTCTCCCATAGCAAACACATTAAAGCCTACAGACGACATTGAAAGACCAAAATCTAATGCCTCTTTAGCCCGCTCGTGGCCGACAAAAATTTGTTTTATTTCGCTAGCATCTTTTTTTTGAGAGAAAAGTTTGGCAGATAGAGTAGAGCTAAGTTGTTCAGCAGTAATTTTACACTGCAAAGCAGGTGTTGTTATCATGTATGTCCTTGAGAATATTACTTTTTAAAATAGAGCAAGCGAGATAAAGCTATAGCGTTAGTGTACTAGTTAACCGCTTAGCTAACAATATAAATGCTTACTCTAGCTTAAAGATACTTTAAGGATCTAATGGTAAACGGGTAAAGCTTTCTCCACCACATTTAACACATTCCGTCACTTCACTAAAATGCACAATATGCTGTTTATCACCACATTGTTGGCAAGCCAATTCACCAAAACCAATAAAATCACCCACTTTGTATAATCCATCATGCTCAAAATCTTCCACTAATTCAGCCCATTCAACTTGCGACTTATCGGTTAATTGAGCAAGCGTCGACCATAGTGTTTCATTGAGTAATCCTAAATAAGTAGAATCCTTAGCCTCTGATTGATTTTGCAAATAAAAATCATGTAAATCGTGTTTTAAGTTATCTGTAAATTGATTTACTTTTTCCTCTGACATCTCTTCAGCTGCCTTGGCATATAATTTCGCTTGCTTCACTAATTCGATAACTTTTGGCTTTTGTGACTCAGTCATTTCTTCCAGCCAATTGCTGAGATCTTGGTAAATTTCTACAAGATAGTCTTTTTGATTTGCCATTACCTTTTCCTTTTCTCATTATATTTATGAATACACTTACTAACAGTATAGACAAAATTGCCAATATAAGCTTGTTGTTAGCACGCTAGATAAGGTATTCTATCACGATAATTTAAACTCAAGTTTATTGCGTGTTCCACCTGTTTTTTATTATAATCCAAGCAGATTAAACACCCTACAATAACATCTAAAATAGCGTTAGAGACCCCCTAATGGAAGCCATTTATAATCCCCAATTGATTGAAGCATCAGTACAAAAATTTTGGACTGAAAACGATACATTTAAAGCTGTTGAAGATGACAGCAAAGAAAAGTTCTATTGCCTTGCCATGTTCCCATACCCTAGTGGCCGTTTACATATGGGACATGTACGTAATTACAGCTTAGGTGACGTAGTTTCTCGCTATCAACGCCTACAAGGCAAAAATGTAATGCAACCTATGGGTTGGGATGCTTTTGGTTTACCTGCTGAGAATGCCGCGATTAAAAATAAAAGCGCACCAGGAAAATGGACTTATCAAAACATTGACTATATGCGCAACCAGCTAAAATCTTTAGGTTTTGGCTATGACTGGGGCCGAGAATTAGCAACCTGTAAACAAGATTATTATCGTTGGGAACAATGGTTTTTCACTAAGCTGTATGAAAAAGGCCTAGTCTATAAGAAAAATGCCACGGTAAATTGGGATCCGGTTGATCAAACCGTATTAGCAAACGAACAAGTCATTGACGGCCGCGGTTGGCGCTCTGGCGCAATCGTTGAAAAGAAAGAAATTCCTCAATGGTTTATAAAAATTACCGATTACGCACAAGAATTACTTGATGACTTAGATCAACTAACAGGATGGCCTGAGCAAGTTAAAACGATGCAGCGTAACTGGATTGGTCGCTCACAAGGCGTTGATATGACCTTTCAAGTTGATGGCTTAGTTGAAGGTAAACAAGAAAGCTTTGATATTTACACTACACGTCCTGATACCTTAATGGGCGTTACTTATGTCGCCTTAGCTGCTGAGCACCCATTAGCACTAATTGCTGCAAAAAATAATGCAGAAAAAGGCAATACAGCATTAGCAGACTTTATTCAAGAATGTAAAGGCAACCAAACCACAGAAGCTGACATGGCTGCGATGGAAAAGAAAGGTGTTGATACTGGATTTAAAGCTATTCACCCGCTTACAGGTAAATTAGTCCCTGTTTGGGCAGCTAACTTTGTTCTAATGGATTATGGCTCTGGTGCGGTAATGTCGGTTCCTGGTCATGATCAACGTGATTATGAATTCGCTAAAAAGTATGGTCTTGAAATAATTCAGGTGGTGACTACTTCAGCAGAAAATGGAGAAGCGGAAGACGATATAGAAAAAGCAGCGATTACAGAAAAAGGGATTCTAATTAATTCTGGCGAGTTTGATGGACTGAATTTTGAACAAGCATTTACTGCAATAAGCGAGAAGTTAGCTAGCGAAAACAAAGGAAAAGTAACAACTAACTTCCGCCTACGTGATTGGGGTGTATCGCGTCAACGTTATTGGGGTACACCAATTCCAATGATTAACCTTGCAAATGGTGAGTCAGTGCCAGTGCCTGAAAATGAATTACCTGTTGTTTTACCAGAAGATGTAGTTATGAATGGCGTTACATCACCTATTAAAGATGATCCTGAATGGGCAAAAACGACCTTCAATGGTGAACCAGCTTTACGCGAAACTGATACTTTCGATACCTTTATGGAATCTTCATGGTATTACGCACGTTATTGCTCACCAAATGATGATACTCAAATGATCGACCCAGCTAAAGCAAATTATTGGCTGCCAGTTGATCAATATATTGGTGGTATTGAGCACGCTATTTTACATTTACTTTATTCTCGTTTTTTCCATAAATTGCTACGCGATGTTGGTTTAGTTGATTGCGACGAACCTTACAAAAAATTATTATGTCAAGGCATGGTGCTAGCAGATACATATTATCGAGAAGCTGATAATGGCGGACAAGAATGGATTGCACCTACCGATGTAACCGTTGAGCGTGATGAAAAAGGTCAAGTAACCTCTGCCATTAGTAATATTGATGGAAAACCCGTTATTTCTGCTGGCATGAGTAAAATGTCAAAGTCTAAAAATAACGGTATTGACCCACAAGAAGTTATTAATAAATACGGCGCAGATACTGTGCGTTTATTTATTATGTTTACCTCACCACCAGAGCAAACATTAGAATGGTCTGATTCAGGCGTTGAAGGAGCACACCGTTTTGTTAAGCGTGTTTATAAACTGGTACATGACTTCATTGAGATAAATGGAGAGTCAACAGCAGTCGATAATATTAACTTGAATGCTGACCAGAAAAAACTCCGTCGTGAACTACATAAAACAATTGCTAAAGTAACGGATGATGTAGGTCGTCGTAATACTTTCAATACGGCAATAGCTGCCATAATGGAGTTAATGAACCATTTAACTAAGGCACCAATGACCACTGATGAAGACAAAGCAGTAATGCTTGAAGCGCTTCGTGCGGTAGTTATTATGTTAACACCTATTACACCACACATGTGTCACTACCTATGGAACCAATTAACGCAACAAACCGAGGTTGATAACAACAACGCGGTTGAAAATGCACAATGGCCTGTAGTTGATGAAAGCGCGTTAGTTGAAGATGAGAAATTAATTATTGTTCAAGTAAATGGTAAATTACGTGCAAAAATTACCGTTGCTGCTGATGCGACTAAAGAGACCGTTGAAGCACTAGGCTTAAACAATGAACATGTACTGAAATTTACTGAAGGTAACACTATTCGCAAAGTTATCTATATACCTGGTAAATTATTGAATATAGTGGCTAACTAAGATGAATTTTTCACTAATGCAGTATGTAAGCCGTCGGGCTATTAAGCAACGGAGTTGTATTTTTCTTGTAATATTGTCCACTAGCTTTTTAAGCGCTTGTGGCTTCCATCTGCGTGGTGATTATTTGCTTAGTGATGAATTGCAAACCTTATACGTAAGCTCTAGTGATGTACATGGGGAGTTGACCCGCTTGTTAAAACAACACCTTTCGCGCAACCAGGTTAATGTACTAAAATATAAAAGTGCACAAAAGCCTGAACTGCGCATACTCTCTGATACGCTAGATAGAAGAACCTTATCAGTATTTCAAAACGGTCAAGTAGCTGAATATGAACTCATTTACACAGTTCATTATCAGTTACAATTTGGCTCTGCAGATGGTGAAGCACCTGAAGAGCCTCAAAACTTCAGCTTTGAATTAAACCGAGACTACCAAGATGATCCTAATCTAGCATTAGCAAAATCTCGAGAGTTATCACTATTGTTAAGCGAAATGAGAAAGTCTGCTGCCGATAAAATTTTACGAGATATGGCAAGAATTCAACGATAGCATCGACAATTTTCGCTAATTTAAAACAAGGCATCCATGAAGATTTACCACAACCAACTACAGCAAACACTAACACAAGGCTTTAAACCGGTGTGGTTGGTTTTTGGGGATGAGCCTTGGCAAAAAAATGATAGCTTAGCAACAATTAGAAATCATGCCTTGCAACAAGGTTTTAGTGAAGTAATTCGCTTTACTAGTGATAATAGTTTTGATTGGCAGCAGCTTATTGATGAATATCAATCAATGAGCTTATTCTCTAACCAACGTATTATTGAAGTAGAGTTAACTACGGTTAAGATTGGAGATCATGGTAATAAAAGCTTACTTGCATTGAGTGAAGTGATTGAAAAAAATGTCGCATTACAAGATGTCGTGTTTATTTTTCATGGCCCTAAACTTGATGGACCTAGTGCGAATAAAAAATGGTTTAAAACCTTCACCCAACTAGGCTGCTACCTGCCAATATATGATATTGATACCAAAAGCCTACCTCGATGGCTACAACAGCAAGCAAGAAATCTAAATATTAACCTAGCTCCTGAGTTATCCTCATTATTAATTGAGCTATGCGAGGGAAATTTACCCGCTCTAGAACAAGAGCTGCAGAAACTTTCACTACTATTCCCGACTAATAATCAACTAATTAGTTTAAATGAAGCAGAAAAACTAGTCACCAAACAGGCTAAGTTTAATCCATTTCAAATTATTGATGCATTATTACTAGGTAATTGCAAAAAGTGCGTTGTGATGTTGGATCAGTTACAACAGGAAGGCGCAGCTACCGGACAAATAATTTGGGTCTTTCACAAAGAAGTTAGCCAGTTATACACCATGCTAAGTAAGTTAGCACAAGGAACACCACTCAATGACTTATATAAAGAATATCGTATTTGGGATAAACGTAAACCTTTATATCAGCATGCACTAACACATATAAGCTTGAAAAATGCCAAACGAGCGGTGTCACGACTGGCCGATATTGATTTAATCAGTAAAACAAGCAGTGAATTTAACGCTTTTATATTATTAGCAGATCTATGTATCACACTTTATCACGGCGAGACTACTCAGCACTTTTCACTGAACTATGAATATGGTTAATCTACATTTAACTTAAGCTAGTTAAGTAGAATAAAGAAGATAAAGAGTAAAAGATGATAAATACAGCAAATGTGAGTGCAAAGAACAGTGAATGATATTGGCATTTTAGGTGGTACCTTTAACCCCATTCATCTTGGTCATACTTTACCCGCCAAGGCAGTCGCGGAGCATTTGTCATTAGATAAAGTGCTAGTTATTCCTGCAAGCATTCCCCCTCATAAAGCAACGCCTAATGTCAGCGCCAAACAACGAGCTACCATGGTAAAGTTAGCCTGTGAAAGTGAATCTATCTTTAGTTGTGATGAACGCGAATTACACCGTAGTGGCTATTCTTATACTGTCGATACTTTAAAAGAATTAGCATTATCATATCCCAATTCACGTTTATATTTCATCATGGGCCTAGACTCTTTATTAACTTTTACGCAATGGCATAAGTATCAAGAAATATTATCGCTTTGTCATTTAGTGGTAAATACCCGACCAAACTATCAACTAGAGAACATCAACCACGCGACTCAAATACTACTCAATGAACACCAAGTTTCGGATGTACATGCATTGAAACAAAAAAAATATGGCGGTATTTTATTACTCCCTTGCAGCCTACCAAACAATGAAAAACACTTAAATATCAACCTTTCTTCTAGTGAAATAAGACAACGTTTAATTAATAAACAGAGCTGCCAAAAGTTATTAAATCCAAAAGTATTAGATTTAATCAACAAAAATATGCTTTATCGTTAACGGCTTCATCAAAAAGTGTTACTATTACCAACTTATATGGTGCGTATTTTAACGCAGCTATTATCGGTGCTTTAATACCGAGCTTAACAATAAACCTAACTCTAGGAAGAACAACCTTGCAAACTGAAGAACTTAATAAATTTGTTATAGAAAAACTTGATGATATGAAAGGAAGAGATATTGTTTCTCTTCATATTACTAATAAAGCAAGTTTTGCTGACTATATGATTATCTGCTCAGGTAACTCAAAGCGTCACGTAAAATCCATCGCCCAATCTGTTGCAATGGAATGTCGCGCTGCTGGCTATGCTCCTCGAGGAATAGAAGGTAACGATGTTGGTGAATGGTCATTAGTTGATTTAGGCGATATTATCGTTCATGTGATGACAGATGAAGAACGCGATAAATATAATTTAGAACAGTTATGGGCAGAAGAATAATTTAGCTGGGCTTAATAATGAAACTAACTTTATATGCCGTCGGCACCAAAATGCCTAGTTGGGTCACTCAGGGCTTTAGCGAATATTCTCGTCGCTTTCCTCGTGACTTACCATTTGAGTTAGTCGAAATATCAGCAGGAAAGCGTGGCAAAAATGCAGATATTGCCCGTATTTTAGAAAAAGAAGGTGAGCAGTTACTCAACGCTATTCCCAAAGGAAACCGAATAGTCACTTTAGAGGTGGAAGGTAAACCTTGGGATACGCCACAACTTGCCAAACAACTTGAACGTTGGCAGTTTGACGGTAGAGATGTCGCATTATTGGTAGGTGGTCCAGAAGGCTTATCTCCTGCTTGCATCAAAGCCAGTGAACAAAAATGGTCTTTATCGTCATTAACCTTACCACACCCTATGGTAAGAATTCTCATTGCTGAAAGCTTGTATCGCGCTTGGAGCGTTAATACTAATCACCCTTATCATAGAGAATAGCTGTGACGACTTATTGTATAGCTGAACAAAGCTTTCTTTATAATATTATTTACAATAAGTGTGCTAATAAAAATATATTCGCTGCTAAAATAGTATGGCTTAAAGGAAATAATTGTGGCTAAACGTCGTATTACGATGCGTAATCATAGCGCAGAAGCAAACTTATTTGCTCGCCGTACCTTTATTATATTTATGGGTGTATTAATACTTATATTAATATTGTTTAATAATATTTATTCACTGCAAGTAAATTCATTCGAAAAATACCAAACACGTTCTAACTCTAATCGAATAAAACTATTACCTGTTGCCCCGAATCGCGGTCTAATTTATGATCGAAATGGTGTCATTCTTGCTGATAACAAACCAGTTTACAGCCTAGCAGTTATACCTGAGCAAACTGAAAATTTACAAGAGAGTATCGACGAAATTAGTACGTTACTTAACATAAGTGATGATAGAAAAAAAAGCTTTTTCAAATCGGTTAAACGTAAACGCCGCTTCAAACAAATAGAGTTACACCCTCGCTTAAGCGAGCAACAAGTTGCCCTTTTCTCCGTAAATCAGCATAAATTCCCTGGTGTTTTTGTCGATGCTCGGCTAAAACGTTATTACCCTTTTGGTAAGTTAACAACACATAACTTAGGTTATGTAGCACGCATAAATCGTAAAGATGCTAATCAACTTGAAATTGATGGCAAGTCTGAAAACTATGCAGCAACGCATGGCATAGGGAAGCTAGGTATTGAAAAATATTATGAAGATATACTGCACGGTACCATCGGCCATCAAGAAGTTGAGGTAAATAGTCGAGGTCGAGTTATTCGAACATTAGATTATAAACCGCCAACACCAGGTAAGGACTTAACGTTAACACTCGACATTGAGTTACAGATGATCGCTAAACGTGCTCTGGCAGGAAAACGTGGTGCGGTAGTTGCGATGGATCCACGTACAGGCGATATTTTAGCAATGTACTCTAACCCTAGTTACGATGGTAATTTATTTGTCCATGGTATTAGCACTAAAGATTGGAATAAAATACGTAATTCAAAAGATTTACCCCTAATTAATAGAAGTGTGCAAGGTTACCCGCCAGCATCAACAGTAAAACCCTTCTTAGCATTAACAGGGTTAGAAGAAGGTATTATTACACCTGAAACCCGAGTTTGGGATCCTGGCTGGTATCAACTTAAAGGTTTACCTAATAAATACCGTGATTGGAAAAAGTGGGGCCATGGCTGGGTTGACTTAAATAAAGCAATTGAGCAATCCTGTAATATCTACTTTTTTGATTTAGCTTTTAAGCTCGGTATCACCAAAATTAGTACCATGATGGAACGCTTTGGTTTTGGAGATTACACTGGCATTGATATACATGAAGAAAGTAGCGGTATCATGCCTAGTGTCGAATGGAAGCGTGCTCGCTACAATAAAGCTTGGTATACAGGTGAAACCTTGTCGGTTGGTATTGGACAAAGTTATTGGACCGTTACCCCATTACAATTAACCCAAGCATTAACAACCTTAGTAAATCGCGGCAAACGCAGAGTACCACACTTGCTTAAATCAACTAAAGAACGCAGCAGAGACTCAGATATTGAAGAAGAAGTCATTTATGAAGAGCAAGCACCTTTAGTACTAAAAAATGACAAGCATTGGGACTTAATACTTAACGCTATGCACCGAACAGTTCAAGAAATTAGCGCAACAGCTCATGCACCATTTAAAGGTGCAAAATATGATGCCGCAGGAAAAACCGGTTCAGCACAGGTTGCGCGTATTAAACAAGACGAAAAATATGATGCAGAAAAAACAAAAGAAAATCAACGAGACAACGCAATGTTTATCGCTTTTGCTCCCTATAATGCACCTGAAATAGTCGTATCAGTGGCAATAGAAAACGTTTCAAAAGGTGGCGGTGGCACCAATGCAGGCCCTGTAGCAAGACAAATTATGGATCAGTACTTTGGCAACAGAGAAATTGCATCTAGCTATGGAAGTTCAACTATCGATACAGATGATGTTGCTCATCACCATACTCACTCGCCATTACAACACAATTTGAGCACTAGTCATGCGGAATAATAACGAAGCGCAAGAACAAACCTATAGTATATGGCAAAAATTGCATATCGATTTAGTTTTACTGCTCGGCATATTATCACTTATGGCACTAGGGTTATTTATTGTCTACAGTGCTGGCGGGCAAGATATAGACATAGTTTACCGTCAAGCGATTCGATTAGGCGTTGCTTTAGTTGTTATGGTAGCCGTTGCTCAAATTCCTCCCCTCTCCTATAAAAAATGGGCAGTACCTGTTTTTGTAATAGGAATATTATTACTCGTTTCCGTATTACTTTTTGGCCATGTAGGTAAAGGGGCACAGCGTTGGTTAGATTTAGGTTTTATGAAGTTTCAACCATCTGAAATAATGAAGCTCATTGTCCCTATTATGATTGCTTGGTTTATTAGCCAAGAAAGTCTTCCCGTAAAAAAAACCACGATGTTTTTCGCTTTTATTTTAGTATTAATGCCAACGCTTTTGATTGCTAAGCAGCCTGATTTAGGCACATCATTATTAATCGCTAGCTCAGGTATTTTTGTCATATTCCTTGCTGGTGCAAGCTGGAAACTCATTGGTGTATGTGTTGGTTTAGGCTCAGCTTTTGCTCCTATTTTATGGATGTTTTTGATGAAAGATTATCAAAGACAACGCGTAATGACCTTTTTAAACCCTGAACAAGACCCGCTTGGCTCAGGCTACCATATTATTCAATCTAAAATAGCAATTGGCTCAGGCGGCGTTACCGGTAAAGGCTGGTTACAAGGTACACAGTCACAACTCGAATTCTTACCTGAACGACATACCGACTTTATTTTTGCCGTTTTCAGCGAAGAGTTTGGTTTAGTTGGCGTCGGCATATTACTCGCAGTATACTTACTTATTGTAATGCGCGGGTTATGGATTGCTACGCATGCTCAAGATGCATTTACAAAGTTATTAGCCGGTAGCATAACTTTAACCTTCTTCGTTTATGTCTTTGTAAACATAGGTATGGTATCAGGCTTATTACCAGTGGTTGGCGTACCACTTCCCTTAGTTAGTTTTGGAGGTACTTCAATGGTGACTTTGCTCGCCGGTTTTGGCATGCTTATGGCTATCAGTACACATAGGCGATTTCATGTATAATATTCAGTTATTTCGTCTTAATTTATTATCAACATAGCTTAACAGCGAACATAAGATATTACTTTTTACTAAAACCATAATAAATATACTGCAACTATAACAATCAAACGTTTTATACAATGAGTCAATTCATGAGAATTCTACAAACACTTTTCTTAATTATTTCGGTGCTTCTCGTCGCATCCTGTAGTAATGGCCGTTATCAAGATAAACACGATAGTATCCCAACTCGACTGCCAAACCAAAGCGAACAACAAGATGCTATTGCACGTGCCGAGCCATACAGTAGAGGGGGGAATAAAGACTATCAAGTACGTGGTATCAATTATAAAGTATTACCTAGTGCAGAAAATTTTGAACAAATCGGCACCGCTTCTTGGTACGGTAATAAATTTCATGGTCATTTAACCTCCAATGGCGAAATTTATGATATGTATGCCATGAGTGCAGCACATAAACATTTGCCTTTACCGACATATCTTAAAGTCACTAATCTTGCGAATAATAAATCAGTTATTGTTCGTGTCAATGATCGTGGACCTTTTCATCAAAATCGTATTATTGATTTATCCTACAGTGCAGCCTATAAGCTTGATATGCTAACAAGTGGGACTGCAGAAGTAAAAATCAGTGCGATTACTGAATTTGGAGAGAAGGTAACAGCAATGAGCCCACCTATCCCCAAAAAAGAAGCTGAAGCCAAGCCAGTCGTCAGTAAAACCATTGCTGACCATTTACTTGAAAAGTCACTAACGAAAGAAAAAGATCATATTCAAGTCTTTGCTACGAGTAAGCATGAACTTGCACAAACAATAGCGAAAGAAATCTCAGCTAAATATTCTCAAACAGTTAAATTTCCTAAAGAAAACGGTATATATCGCATTCAAATAGGCCCTATAGCGAATACAACAACCTTAAATAACCTCTTGCTAGAACTAAAAAAAGGTAGCTACCCAAATGCCTATTTAAAGGCTTTATAATAGACAAAATAATGCAACCGTTAAGATATTAATACTAATTGTAAATCGATTTTTACAATTTACTTAATATCAACCATAGCCATGTAAATTAGAGCTGTTATACTTTCCTCTAGCTTTATATTAATTCATCACTCTATCGAACCTAACATTAAATAATTATGCCTATAAAATCAAAAAATATCATACGTAATTTTTTCAAAGTAATATCAACTTCCTTACTTGGAACGACTTTAGCTTTTTCATCGATAAGTCATGCAATAACAATTATTCCTGAAGCACCACAAATTAATGCTAAAGGCTATATTTTAATGGATTTCACTACAGGCAAAGTTATTGCTCAAAGCAATGCTGATATGCAACTAGCACCTGCCAGTTTAACCAAAATGATGACAAGTTATATCATAGGAAAAGAGTTAAAAAGCGGTAACATATCCAATGATGATAAGGTAACAATCAGCGAAAATGCTTGGGCAAAAAACTTCCCTGACTCATCAAAAATGTTTATTGAGGTCGGCACAGAAGTTTCAGTTGAACTGTTGAATAAAGGGATTATTATTGCTTCAGGTAATGATGCTTGTGTAGCTATGGCAGAGCACATTGCCGGTAGTGAAGGTGCTTTTGCCGATTTAATGAATGCTCATGCTGAGCAATTAGGTATGTCGAGTTCATTTTTTGAGAATAGTCATGGTTTAGATAGCTCATCACATATGACTACACCTCGCGATATGGCAACTTTAGCAGGTGCAATCATTCGTGACGTACCTGATGAATATGCTCTTTATAAACAAAAGTCTTTTACATACAACAATATCAAGCAATATAACCGTAACTCATTGTTATGGGATAAAAGCTTAAATGTAGATGGCATGAAAACAGGCCACACATCAAATGCTGGCTATAGCCTAGTCACCTCGGCAACAAAAGGCAACATGCGTCTTATTACCGTAGTAATGGGTACTGAAAGCGAGCGTGCACGTAAAGTAGAAAGTAAAAAGTTACTTAATTATGGTTTCCGTTTCTTTGAAACATTCACGCCATATCAAGCTGGTGAAGTGTTTGCCACTAACCGTATTTGGATGGGTGACAAGAAAGAAGTAGATTTAGGCATAACCATGGATATTCCTATTACTATCCCTCGTGGTCAACGTAAGAATTTAGAAGCAACATTTGAATTAGATCAACAATTGAAAGCGCCGATAGCTAAAGGCACAGTTGTTGGTAAATTGTTCCTACAGTTAGGAAATGAAGAGATTGCACAATACCCACTGGTTACGCTACAAGAAGTTAATGAAGGTAGTTTCTTTTCTAAAGTTGTTGATTACATTAAATTATTCTTTGCACAGTTTTTTGAATAAAAACGTTACTTAAATAATTTACATAAAAAAAACCACAGGTAATATATAACCTGTGGTTTTTTTGTTTTAATGTCTACTTCATTTTACACTGTCTTTAAACATACTCTAAGATTAAACAACACGCTGAATAACCTGCACCAAAAGAGCATAACACTGCTTTATCTCCAGAATTGAAACCATCATGATGCTTATGCAAAGCAATAATACAACCTGCCGAACTTGTATTAGCATACTCATCTAAAATAATAGGAGCTTCTTCAGGAGTAGGATCGCGACCTAAGACCTTCTTACCAATAAAGTTATTCATATTAATATTAGCTTGGTGTAAATAAAGACGCTTAATATTTTCTGGTGCTAAGCCAACCTTATCCATTTGAGATGCTATTAGGTTCGATACCATCGGCAGTACTTCTTTAAATACTTTTCGACCTTGCTGAATAAAATATTTATCCACATCATTCTCAGTGTCAGGGCTACATTGATTCATGTAACCAATATTACTTCTAATATTATTTGAAAATTGTGTAATAGGCTGCTCTGCAATGATTTTAAACTGATGCTCTCCTGTCGCAGTAGAAGAGTCTTCAACAATAGATGCAGTAGCAACATCACCAAAAATAAAGTGACTATCTCTATCGCGATAGTTAATTTGTGGTGTCAGTATTTCAGGGTTAATCACTAATACGGTTTTAGCTGTACCACTACGAATAGCATTAGCCGCATTGATAATCCCAAAGGTTGCCGCAGAACAAGCAACCAACATATCAAATCCCCAACCTGAACAGCCTAGCGCTTGCTGTATTTCTATCGCCATAGCAGGGTAAGAGCGCTGTGTATAAGCACAAGCAACAATAATAAGATCAATATCTGCCGCGGTTTTATTGGCTGCAGCCATAGCCTGTTTCGCTGCAGCAACACCAATTTCGGCTTGTAAGGATAATTCGTTATTGGGACGTTCAACAAATGTCGGTCTCATAACATCAATATTTAATATGTCTGACTTAGACATAACATAACGGCTTTTGATACCTGAAGCTTTTTCAATAAAAGCGCTACTCGAATGAGCTAGCGCAGTAATATCACCGCTTTCAATAGCTTGTTTATTACTACTATTAAAGTGATCAACATAACGATTAAAACAAGTGACTAACTCATCATTGGAAATACTTTCGGGAGGAGTAAATAACCCCGTCCCACTAATTACAACAGACATAAAATTCTCTCAAACTTACAAAGAAGGTATGACCACTAGTGTATTTTATTTGATAGGTTTTGTCGATTATTCGCCTACTTATTAAAAAGTTCTTCCGATATAGCGATAATTATATATAAAGATAAATTATCTTAGATAATAAAAGCTTACTCTTCAAAGTAAGTGCCCCAGCCGTCATAGTCTACGTTGCATTTCTGTGCTAATTCAAACATCGCTTTGGTTTCTTTTCGTAGTAACTCAGCATTGAGCATTTGCTCGGTTACAACATCAAAGGCAAAGACTTTGTCGCCATTTTCAAGCTCAGCTTCTTCTGGCTCTTCAATTTCTAATCCAAGTTTAAATGCAGCTATCGCGGCTTTCTCAAGTAAATCAAAATTCTCACTAGCAAAATGATGCTCAATAGTATGATATACCTCTTCGTTTGTTCCATCTGATAGTAACTCACCTACAAGTGCATCGGTATGCTCCAACCAACCTTCTAATTCTTTATCAATCATTTTATTTACCTTCTGCTAGTTCTTTATCAAGTTGACTAATTTTTTCTTTCATTAATGCGTGTGTTTGCTCAGCGATATTACGTGCACTGACGCTATCATCATTAGGAATAACAATAGGCTCTAATAGCTCAATAAGAATTTTCCCATTATTCCAACGGCCCAATTTAATTGTTCCTATTTGATTGCTAACACAAATAGGGATGATAGGAACATTAGCTTGCATTGCCGTACGAAAAGCCCCTGTTTTGAAAGGTAAAAGCCCTCGCCCTTTACTCCGAGTACCTTCAGGAAACATCAAAATAGAAAGTTTATTTCGAATGATTTTTTTGACGGTAACATTCATTGTGCCCATCGCTTTATTCGAGTTTTTACGGTCAATTAATATATTTCCTGTTAGCCAGTACATTTGACCAAAAAAAGGGATCCATTTTAAACTTTTTTTACCTAGCGTGACCGTACCTGGTTGCACTGCATTAGCGACGGTAAATATATCATAATTGTCTTGATGATTAGCCACATAAATAGCAGGGCCGACAGCCTTAACTGACTCAGGAATTCTTACTTCAACATCAAAGCCTAATAACTTACTCATCTTGCCTAAATATTTAGACGTATGGTAAACATTATTTCGATGAAAAGGCCTTATCAAACAATACGAGCAAGAAACAATGCAAATAAATAGAAAGATAAAAGCCATCAAAATAAAACGAAAAAGAGTTAACAATAAAGGAATTCCTAGCAAAATTTGAGGTGGCGAGTATAGCAAGTTGCCATACTCAATAAAACAATTACTATCTTCAAGATAGCGATCAAAGACGTAATTTTCCAATATAAAATTAATAAAAACAAAGTAAAGACAAGATAGAATTTTAGCGCATAGCAATAAGTTCACTTTCTATAAGCGCATAAAAAACACTCTTAGGAGGGATCGCTTTAGAGAGCAAATAACTAGAGAGAAAAGAATACGATTAAGATTAGTTAACCTTAAGTTAATAAACTTAAGGTTAACTAATGTGGCATTTAAGTAATTTCTGCCATTTTAATTTTAATATAAGATTGGGCATCACTTGATAGATGAGACTTAGATAAGTAGCTTTTCCCTGTATTTTTTCCTGCCTTAAAGTGCAAAACATACCCTAAGTCAGTTTCTGTTATGGTAGTAACGTCTTGCCATAATATTCGACCGGTATGATAAAAAGACTCACTAAGAACACCTTGTTCATCAACCGTTAATGTCACTTCGCTGTTAGAGGCTTTACTAAGCATTTGTCTAACAACCCACCAAGGTTGACTATAGTATAAACTTAGCGCTTCAAGTATCCCCAATGCTACAACAAACCAAGCAGCATACGCATTTACTGGGGTAAATATCAAAATAATTAAACCAAATGACATTAAAACACCTGATTTTAAAAAGGTCTTAGCAGAAAGCTCTAATGTGCTTGACTCACTATAGCACTCATTAAAATATGCTTTATCTAATATAAATTTACTTGTAAAAGAAGGAAATGGTTTCATTAAAAAAACTAACAATAAATAAAAATAATTCTAACAGAAATTTTTCACGAAGTAATGAAGGTAATTAAAGTTTCATAGTTATATCAACTAGATTAAATCTATTCTCTACTCAAGAGCATAGTTAATGTACAAGAACCAGGCCAGCGGGCTACTTTAGAGTCATTCCAAAGCCAATAGAACCAATGATATACGCGCGTATTGTGCAAGCCGTCAAAAGACGACCTTTAATGTATACTGTGTCATCAAAACTATATATTTAGCTAAAATGTTAAAAACTACTACGATCAACAAATGGCTTTGGCTCTTCATTTTTAGATAAACCATTCTTCATTGCTATCTTTTGGTTTTTTCGTCCTAACAATCGTAACTGAACTATTCTTTCCCAAAATAATGCCGCTCTGGTATCTTTTTTCCAAGTCTTTTTAAATAAATATTTTGCAGCAGCAATAGCATCAGGACTTTGTTGACAAATTTTTTCAGCCAACGCTTTCGCCTCAATGATAGGCGTTTCACTAACTTTTGAAACTAAACCATATTGCTCGGCTTCAACACCTGAGAAAAATCGTCCTGTCATTGTTAATTCTTGGGCTATATCTAGGCGAGTTAATCGAGATAACGTGACCATACCACTCATATCTGGAATTAATCCCCATTTCATTTCTAGAATCGATAGATTTGCATCAGGAGTCGCTATACGATAATCACAACCTAATATGATCTGCATCCCCGCCCCAAAACAATTACCATGCACAACCGCAATAACAGGCACTGATAAATCTCGCCAAACGTGTGCTACACGTTGAAACATATTATCTTTGCGCCAAGGCAGTTTGAAAAAGAACTTACCAATCATTGACGGGTTTTTAGCAACATAATTAAAATCTAATCCAGCACAAAATGAAGCACCTGCACCTTGTAAAATGACACAACGAATAGCACGATCTTTATTAATTTTTTTCGCTACTTGCACTAGTTCAAGTATCATTGGTTTATCTAAACCATTATGTTTATCCACTCTATTTAAAGTGACATAAGCAATGTTTTGCTCAACGTTAAATTTCACTCTTGCATTAGTCATAAAATTTACCATCTCCAAGTTAATCTTTTCTTGAGTGTGCCATAATTAAACTGGTAGTACCACAAGGCAAGATTATTTAGCCTTACGTGGTAATTTTCAGATCAAAAATGTGCATTTTTTTCCTGAACTTTACCAATATATCGGATAATTTTGTGGTAAAGTTACTAAACGCACCTAGATTAATGTCATTGCAACAATAAAACAGCCTCAGGTTGATAATGTTAAAAATAAATAACATGCAATGATTACTGATACTTTCAGATGTCTACTATTTCAGACGTCTGCCCTTGGTATACCCTCTAAGGGATAATAGTTTAATTTTTCTAAGGAAATAACATGCAAGTTATTATTTTTGACGATGCACAACAAGTTGCCGTTAATGCTGCCGAATGGGTAGCTGAATTACTTACTAAGAAAAAAAATCCTGTGTTAGGCCTAGCGACAGGCAGCACTCCGATTAGCCTTTATCAACAACTTGTTAATAAATATAAAGCAGGTGAGTTAAGTTTTAAAAATACAACAAGTTTTAATTTAGATGAGTATTTGGGTATTGATGCTGATAATGCACAAAGCTATCGTCACTTTATGAATCAAAATTTATTTAATCATGTTGATATTAATATAGACAATACCTTTTTACCTACTTGTAACCAAGGTGAAAACCCTAGAGAGCAAGGTTTAGCATATGAAGAAAAAATCAAACAGGCTAATGGTGTTGATTTACAAATCTTAGGCATTGGTGCAAATGGACATATTGGTTTTAATGAGCCAACATCAAGTCTAGCGTCACGCACACGAATAAAAACATTAACACAACAAACCCTTACTGATAATTCTCGTTTATTTGATAAAGATGAATTTCAACCAACACTTGCTATGACCATGGGTATTGCAACTATTTTAGATGCGAGATATGTCCTGTTAATGGCAACAGGTGAGAGTAAAGCACAGGCAGTAAAAGACATGGTAGCTGGCCCACTTTCAGCTATGTGCCCAGCTTCAGCTTTGCAAATGCATGAAAACGCCATTGTATTATTAGATAAAGCGGCAGCAAGTAAGCTAGAAGATCAAGAATATTACCATTGGGCAAATAATCAAAATATTAAAGTAAATGAAGAGTTTGGTTTATATCACAACTATTAGTTTAGATAGTTTTCATTTAAGATGATATTAGCTTAGATAATTACCTACATTAACAATAAAAACCGACATTATGTCGGTTTTTTTATACCTGTTTAATTAAGTAAACAATTTTATATAGAGAACAAAATAGCTTAAGGTTAAAAATATCGCTTATACAGCAAACGGATATTTTATTGCTTCATGGCTCTGATAACCTTCCACTGAGAAATCATCCATTGTGACCCAGGTTTCTAAGTCTTTTAACGATTTAATATCCGGATTTATAATCAATTTAGGTAACGGCAACGGCTCACGTTTAAGCTGCACCTCTTTCATCAAGGCTAATTGATCCTCATAAATATGTGCATTTACTATTTTATGATAAGCAATACCAGGCTTTAATCCTGTAATTTGCGCCATGATAGCCAAGAAAAAGAATACCTGTACTTGGTTGAAGTTTAGTCCTAGAGGTACATCACACGAACGTTGAAAACTGGTTAAATAAAGTGTGCCATCTAATACTGAAAAATTGTGAGTATGCATGCAAGGCCTTAAACACCCCATATGAAATTCACCAGGGTTATAAAACGTCAGGATTTCAGCACGGTCGTCGATACCTTGACTCAAGTTATCAACTATTTTTTGGAGCTGATCAATAGTGCCACCATCAGGTTTAGCCCAAGCTCGCCCCTGAACGCCATAAACACGCCCCATATCATCCTCACCTTTACGATGAACATTGTTTAACCAAGCATCATTTAAATTAGCATTCGCATCCCAGGTTTTTGTACCTAGTTTTCTAAAGTCAGCCGCATTATCATAGCCACGAATATAGCCAAGAAATTCAGCAATAGCCGATTTAAAAAAACTTTTTCGGGTCGTTATCATCGGAAATTCGTTATCGGCAACATTGTATTCCAAATCAGCATTAATAACGGTTAAACAACGCTTCCCGGTTCGACTATTTTCAACCCAAGTACCTTGGTCAACAATACGTTGACACAAATCTAAATATGCACGCATTATACTTTACCTTTATTAGCAGATGTTGTTTTGCTTCCTGTACGCTTTGTATTAGATATTGCTTCTTTTTCTTGAATTAAGTAACCCAAATAAATAATCAAAACTCCACCTAAAATCATCGGTAGACTTAAAATTTGCCCTTTAGTAATAAAAGAAAAATATAAGCCTAAATGAGCGTCTGGCTCTCTAAAGAATTCAATAATGGTTCTAAACACACCATACCCAATTAAGAAAGCGCCTGAAGCTAAACCTAAACTTCTAGGCTTACGTGTAATAACGTATAAAATAGCAAATAATACAACACCTTCCAGGAAGAATTCATACAATTGTGATGGGTGGCGTGGTAATTGTAATGGGTCGGTTGGAAACACCATAGCCCAAGGTACATCAGTTTGTCTTCCCCATAATTCAGCATTAATAAAGTTACCTAAACGTCCCATACCTAAACCAATAGGTACAAGCGGTGCAACAAAATCACCTACGGTTAAAAATGCTTTATTGGTTTTACGTGCAAATAGGTACACCGCAGCAATAACACCGAGCAATCCGCCATGGAATGACATACCGCCAGCCCAAATTTTGAAAAGGTACAATGGCTCGGCTAAAAAGTAGTCGAATTGATAGAAAAATACATAGCCTATTCGCCCACCTAAAATTACACCAAGAAAGCCATAAAATAATAAATCACTTACTTGTTCACGAGTCCACTCGCCACCACTTTTATCTGCGGCTTTATTTGCAATAAACATTGCACCCAAAAACCCGACTAAGTACATCATGCCGTACCAACGAAGAGCAACCGGCCCAATACTAAAAATAATAGGGTCAATAATGGGAAATTGTAAAAACTGGTCTGTCATTTTCTATCCAAATAAAGCTTCGCTTAAAAATGCGAAGAAAGTTAAGTTAACATCATTTTCATTGCCACAATAATAAGAAAAATGGCAAATAATTTTTTTAAAGTTTGTACAGGCACCTTAGCGGCATATTTTACGCCAACAGGCGCAAATAATGAAGATGTTAGCGCGATTCCGCTCAAAGCAGGTAAATAAACATAACCAAGACTCCAAGCTGGCAATAATTCATTACCAAATCCTGAAATGATATACCCCAAAGAGCCAAATAACGCCACCATAACGCCACATACAGTAGCAATACCGATACAATGTCTTAATGGCGTGCCAAAGTACGTTAAAATTGGCACTAAAATAGCCCCACCTGCCATGCCCATTAAACTCGCAACAACACCGGTGAGTAAACTAATAAATTGTAACTTAATCTTTGACGGCATTTCTTTATAGCGCTGCAACCGAATAGATAGCAACATATAGGAGGCAAGTATTACAACCGCAATAGCAAAAAAGCTTGTTAATGCTTGAGCTGACAAATGATCAGCAATAAAAGCCCCTACTAAGGCCCCAAAAGCGACAATGAACATCAGTGGTTTCGTTATATTCCAAGGAATATTTCTATTTTTATGGTGCGCCAATGTGGCACTAGATGAAGTAATCACAATTGTCGATAACGAGGTTGCCAACGCCATTGGCATGATCACTTCATTACTAATACCTAGTTGAGGTAATAAGTAAACTAAAGCAGGCACTACAATTAAACCGCCACCAATACCTAATAGTCCAGCTAAAAAGCCGGTAATAGCGCCAAGGAATAAACAGCTAATAAAAATTAGAAACATTACAATCCAGCGCGAATAAAACCGCCCAAACCTAATTGTTCAAGTTGCTCATTTAAGTATGTATGCACTTGCTTCGCAGTAATCAATTTTAAGGTGTGAGATAAAATCAATTCTGCTCTTTGAAAATCAACATGGCGAATAACCCATTTAATACGCGCTATATTATGTCCATTCATACTGAGTTTATCAAAACCCATTGCTAATAATAACAAGGCACCCGCAGGTTCACCAGCCAACTCCCCACACAAACTTAACGGTATTGAATACTTTTTAGACTCTTTGGCAATCGTATACAATGCTCTAAGTACCGCGGGGTGATAAGCATCGTGTAAATCAGCCACTTGAGCATTATTACGATCTACCGCAAGTAAATACTGTGTTAAATCATTACTACCAACAGAGAAAAAGTCAACTCGTTGAGCTAACTCTTCAAGTTGAAATATCACAGAAGGCACTTCTAACATGATACCTATTTTGGGACGCGGAAGCTCCTTAATCTGCATGTCGTTGCCATGTTTATAAGTTATATCACTTTGCCGCTCGCTATTTATCTCAATACCCACTTCTAAATGCGCTTGATTAATTAAACGAATAGCGTCATCTACTTCATTAACATTTGAAATCATCGGTAGCATAATTGCTAAATTATTATACTGATGATTAGCCCGAATCATGGCACGCACCTGAACTAAAAATATTTCAGGGTGATCTAAGGTAATCCTGATCCCACGCCAACCTAGAAAAGGATTATCTTCGGTAATAGGGAAGTAAGGTAACGATTTATCTCCACCTATATCTAACGTACGCATGGTAACAGTTGCTTGAGAAAACTCTTTTAATGTTTGTTCATATAAATTCGTTTGTTCTTGCTCTGATGGAAAATAATGCCGATCCATAAAAGGTATTTCTGTTCGATATAAACCTATACCTAAGCTACCTAAATTTTCTGGTCGTTCAAAACCGGCAGACAAACCAGCATTTAATTGTAGCTCTATAGCTTGACCATCTTGCGTGATAGTTGGTAGATGAACCTCTTGCTGAATTTTACTGATCAATTCACTTTCTTGAGCAATTAAATGCCGATATTCACTTATCAATGCATCATCAGGATTAATAAACAATTCACCACTATAACCATCAACAATAGCTTGTTGATGGTTAAACTGAGCAATTGGAATGTTTGTAATTCCCATTATTGCCGGTAATTCAAGCGCATGCGCTAAAATAGCAGCATGAGAGTTAGCTGAGCCAGACAAAGATACAATGCCTTTTAAACCTTTATGTTGATATTCAGCCAGCATAGAAGCCGTTACATCTTCCGCCAGCAAAATAAAGGCTTTAGGCAATTTTACTTTTAATGATTTTTTCTTTTGTAAATTCAGTAATAAGCGATTACCTAAATCTCGAATATCGGTAGCTCGCTCTTTTAAATAACTGTCATCTATTGCTTCAAATTGAGTCACATAATGATCAATGATAAGCTTAAGAGCGCTTTCTGCTTGCCAGCCTTCATTGATTTTTTTTATCACGCCCTGACTAATATCAGCTTGGTCAAGCAATTGTATGTAAACATCAAAAATAGCTAAATTATCATTAGTAATAATATTACTTAATTTTTGACTCAGCTGTTCAAAGTCAGCTTTGGTTTTATTAACCGCAGTGGTAAAACGCAGCACTTGTTTACTTTGTTGAGCGACACTCACTTTTTGTAATGCTAGCGTAGCAAGCTCAACCTTAGGCTGATGTACAATAATCTCGCTCAGTGCTATCCCTGGAGCACCAGCAATACCCAACAACTGTTTTACATCTTTACTTTTTTCTGATTCCGTAAATAGATTTTTCACTTCAGCACTCGCTAGCGCATTAGCTAATTGAGCGGCTAACGTAACTAAAAAGGCTTCCTCATTTTCTGTAAAGTTCCTCGCATGCTTTTGTTGAATAGAAAGGATCCCCAACACTTTACGTCGGTGAATAATAGGTGTGCCTAGAAAAGCATTGAAATCATCTTCTTCAACTTCGGGGGCATGCATAAAATGTTGATGATTTCGCGCATCGGCAATATTTATTGGCTCTTCTCGTTGTCCTACTAGTCCAACTAAGCCTTCAGAAAACCTTATCGCGGTTTGCCCAAACGACTTTTGTGCTAAGCCATCGGAAGCCATTAATAAAAAGTGTTGTTGAGCGTGGTCAGCTAAATAAATTGAGCAACAGTCAGTATTTAGTGAATTTTTGATTTGGCTAACCATACGCTCTAATGCTATTTGCAGCTGCATTTCTTGACTAAACTCAAGCACAATACGACGTAGCGTGGTTAACATAATTTCCTTATTGAACGTATAAAATGAATAAAAAAGCCCACGTAAGTAGGCTTTTAATAAAATAACTCATAGTAATAATTACGCTTGGCGTTTACCTCGATTAGGCCGCCTATCAGGCCTTTTTTCATATGAAAAAGATAAAGCCTGTACGGCAAACTCTTTCATAACTTTACGATAAACATCGCGCTTAAATGACACTACTTGTCGAACTGGATACCAGTAACTCACCCAACGCCAATCATCAAATTCAGGATGAGAGCTATGTAGTAAATTGACCGATGATTCAGGTGCAGTTAATTTTAATAAAAACCACTTCTGTTTTTGCCCAATACAAACAGGTTTACTATCGTGCCTTATATAACGTTTTGGTAATTTATACTTTAGCCAGTGTTTAGTTGAAGCAACAATTTTAACATGTTCTGGTTTTAATCCTACTTCTTCATATAACTCTCGAAACATGGTTTGCTCAGCAGTTTCACCTTCATCAACACCACCTTGTGGATATTGCCATGAATGTTGCCCAAACCTTCTAGCCCAAAATACTTGTCCCCTGCTATTAATTATTACTATGCCGACATTGGCTCGGTAGCCTTCGGCATCGATCACAGGAACTCCTGAAAACTAAAAAATACTTGTGTAGATTCAACCATAATAACGCCAATGGAGCAAATGATTACTTTGATTTTTTTACCTAATAGCAAGATAATGGCTTTTTATTTACCAAGCATTAATGATTAATACTACATGAATATTCCCGCTTCTGAACAAGAGTTACTTGAAAGAGTGCATAACTTAGCTGGCTTAACCCTCGCAGAAGTTGCTTATGATGCGAAAATTGAAATACCTGTAGATTTAAAACGGAACAAAGGTTGGATAGGATTATTGCTTGAACATGTACTTGGCGCCAGCGCAAGCTCAAAACCTGAACCTGACTTTCCTACACTTGGTATTGAATTGAAAACCTTGCCTATAAACTGTCAAGGTAAGCCACTTGAAACGACTTTTGTTTGTGTTGCGCCTTTAACAGGTTTAGTCGGCGTTAATTGGCAAAATTGTTGGCTTAAGCAAAAATTATCAAAAGTTCTATGGGTTCCTATCATTTGTGACACCCCTGACAACAAAAAAATTCCTTTAGCAGAGCGCCGAATTGGCAGCGCTTTCCTTTGGTCGCCTTCTGCTGAAGAAGAACAATTATTAGCAATGGACTGGCAAGAGCTAACCGATATGATCGTTTTAGGCGATGTTGAAAATATTCATGGTAAACATGGGCAAGTACTACAACTTAGACCAAAAGCTGCCAACGCTAAAGCGAAAACACAAGCTTATAATCGCCATGGCAAACCATTTATGACCTTACCTCGTGGCTTTTATTTAAAGATTCCTTTCACTCAAGCGCTATTAAATAAAAACTTACGTATCAATATTGATGTTTGATTTTAGTGTAATGCGCTATATCCTGAGCAACTACCGTCATCCTAAATAATCAACGTTATTCTGAACTTGATTCAGAATCTCAAACGTTATGCTGTGTAGTTTATATGATCCAGTATTCTAAGTACTATTCAACCACACGCATGGGATTCCGTATTAAGACACCAACGGAATGACGGAACTGGTGACCTACAAAATGAACAAACCACGAACAAAGGATGAGTGATTGATGAACAATTGAATGATTAAGTATCAAGCAATAAAAACAATAATTACTCATGGTTTACAATTGATATCTCTTGGGTAATTGTTTTACTTCCCCCCGCTGGGAGCAATTGCATTTCAGTGGTTGCTGCTTCTAAGCAAACAAACTCCTGTTCCCCATTAGGGTGAACGTCGGCCATTTTATTAGCTGCCTCAACACCTGGATTCCAAAAAACCCACTGCTTTGTATTTTGTGATTTCAGCTCAAGCGTTCGGCCCCAAGCATAATCCACTAGACTCAGATCTTTATTGCTATGGTAAATACGGTCAACAGGGCCTACACCATTTTTTAACACTTGTGGCTTACATAACTGTTCAGTTAACTTATCATAATAATCAGCTTGCCCTAGCGCCGCTATTTTTATTTCTGCAGGAGCACTCACCCGGAAATAACTATGCAGAGCACCAGTGTAGTATGCATCGGCATCACCAAGATTAGTCATTTGTAACGTTTGCTTAAACGAACGGCCAAAAAACAATACTTGTTTTAATTGACAAGCATTTGGCCATAGCTCGTTCATTGCTTCTCCCTGCCAACTCAAGGTGACTTCAACCCCCTGCTCGCTAATATCAATACTAACGACTTGCCATTGCTGCATTCGCACAAAGCCATGATTACCGGCAGTGTGAGCATTATCATTTGGATGCGCGCCAAACCAAGGCCAACACAAAGGTATACCGCCACGAATTGCTTTTCCTTGCTCAAAAAGGGAATCTTTTGATAGCCAAAAAACTTCTTTTTCACCATCAGGATGCCAGCTCAGTACTTGGCCACCATATAAACTAATCTTTGCTTTAACGACTGTATGCTCAATAGCTAATACAGATAAATCTTGAGCTAACTTGGTTTCAAGCACTTGGCCAAATTCGTTTTTAACTAATAACACTATATAAATACCTTATTTTTTTCTATATATTAATATGTCAGCGCGTCCAAAATAAAACTAACGATAAACGGAAGGTAAACTTAAAAGTTTTTACCTAATGATAAAAACACCGTATTTTCACCACCAGAAGCAAAGCCAAAACCAAAAACAGCGGGACCAAAATCAGTATCTGTCCCCAAATATAAGCTACCAGAACGTACCAAGTCGTCCATGGCAATTGATTCACTCACTTCCCACACGTTACCGGTTTCAAAACTAGCGCCTAAATATAACGGTAAACTTGCTTTTCCAAAAAGTTCTCGCCCTAAATCATACTGATAAACAACAGCAGCAAAAACTTTGTGTGCCCCAATTAAGGCATCTTTTTGATAACCAGACAGATTCAAAAAACCGCCTAATTCAGTAACATGCACAGTAAAGTCACTATCATTATTAACCGTTGCAAATGACGCTATGCTAACAAAAGAATGATTATTAACGTTAAAAGCACCACGCCAGTCTAACTGCACTTCTAATGATGTATCTTTAGGCTCAGTCCCTTCAATGTCTTGATAATGATCATTGCGCCAAAACATATTCACAGATAATTTATTACCATGGGTAGGGAAATTAATACTATTTAAACTGTCAT
Source organism: Colwellia sp. 5_MG-2023 (assembly GCF_030547795.1). Lineage (NCBI taxonomy): Bacteria > Pseudomonadati > Pseudomonadota > Gammaproteobacteria > Alteromonadales > Colwelliaceae > Colwellia > Colwellia sp. 5_MG-2023. The sequence continues at coordinate 84,090 of NZ_JAUOPW010000016.1, forward strand.
AACTAAATGATAAGTAAGCACCATAAGATTCATAATCAAGTGATCCTCCTTGATGATTTTCAAACGCAAGTTTTCCTGTTTCGCCAAGGAAGCCAAGCTCTATAACACCATCATTTAAGTAATCAAAACCTAATCCTAACTTAGCCAAATAATTTTTATTAATGAGCTCAACTCTATCATCTGTCGCTTCCCATTTATCCTGACTATATTGGATTCTTGTTCTAGCAAAATAATGTTGGTTTTCCGATAATGGTTGATAAAGCTCTGTTGCCAATAATGACTCCCAACCTAACTTTATTTCATTAATCCACATACCGCCATACGGCGTCACATCATTTAAAATATAAGCTAAATCAAGATCAATAACAGAGCCTTGTTTAAAATCACTTTCTAATTTAAAACCTAAGTGTAGGTAATTAGGCCCCCAAGATTGAGCACGGGTGGTCACTATCAGTTGCCTCCCTTCAGCTAGATCCAGAAATTCAGCATCAACATACTCAAACTTATCTAAGGAATAAATTCGTTCAATAGCTAATTGCAACTGCTCTTTACTAACAATATCTCCGATATTAATCGCCAACTTTTCCTCAATAATAGCCTGACTCACGGTTGAGTTATTCTGATATTCAATGCTCGTAATAGGTTGGGTAAAAGTATTAAACCAAGTAAGGGCTTTTTGCTTTTTTTCTTGTTGATACGTTGAGTACTCTTGCTCACTAACACCTAACAGTTTTAACGCGGCTTCGCTTTGTAATGCTGCTTGCTCACCTAGCTCAAGCGCTTGTGTCATAATTGAAAAATCTGTGGTGCTTAAATAGTCAATTTTTGGACGGATTAATATATCGCTAGTCGATAAATACCGCATTTGAGCCTGAGTGGTATTATTCGTGATAATGGTTGATAACTGGTTAAATACATCAAACGTGCTATTAATATTTTCTTTTGGAAATAACGCTGAACCAATATCTACGGCGATAACAATATCAGCCCCCATCGCTTTGATAACATCAATAGGCATATTATTAGCAATACCACCATCAACTAATAATCTACCATCAATAGTTACTGGCTCTACGACACCAGGAACAGCGGCAGATGCTCGCATCGCCTTTGTAATACTTCCCTTATTAATCACCACCGCTCTAGCTGTTACTAAGTCTGAAGCAATGGCACGATAAGGAATAGCCAAATGATCAAAGCTCGCAAATTTCGCAACTACATTAGTTGACAATTTCAATAAACTATCTGCTGATTGCCCTAGCAAAAAACCATTGGATGACTTTAATTGCCCATCACGAATCCCTATTCGCATGGGAATATTATATTTATCTCTTAAGTTTTTATTTTCAAATGATAAAAACGCTCGAGGAATATAATCAGAATAGCTCCGCTCCCAAGGCAGGTTGAGCATAGTATTTTCGATTTCATCAACGCTATAACCTAGTGCATATAAGCCGCCAACATAAGCACCAATACTGGTACCAACAACATAGTCAATAGGAATGTTATTTTTCTCAATAACCTTTAGCACGCCAATATGAGCAGCTCCCTTAGCACCGCCCCCACTGAGAACTAAACCAATTTTAGGACGTGATTCTGCATAAAGTAATGGGCTTGTTAACGTAATACAGAAAATTAGAAAAAGAAAAGTAAGTCGCATAAAGTTAAAAAGGTTATGAGGAATGGAGACGTTACAAATATACAGTGTTATTTCTTTCTGTTCACCTTTAATTAAAAGTAGGATTAAAATTAAGCTAATATTGGTAAACTAAGCGCGAGTTAAATTCAATGTGAAATATAACTCACCGCTATAGGCAAGAACTTACTGTTGAACAATAGAAGGTTTATTATAGAATGAGCAATAATAAACCCTGCATGAAAAGTCAGGCTTGATGACAATAAATAATCAATAACGTTAGATAAACATTGATTTAACGTCGGCACACCTTGCTTTAAAGTCTTCAGTATCCATAAACGCAATATCAGGTAAAATACCTTTTTTCACATAACTCGTTAATAAGACTTCTTGCGTTGCTTTATTCTTAAAAATATTGTGATAAATAGCACCAGCTCGAATAAAATCTAGATAATGAATCTCGGTTGGTAAAATAGTTAAATCCCCCCAACTTTCCGCTAATTCAGTTAACTCTGCAGAAAATCCCCATGCACGTGTGACTTCTCCACCAATTTTACCTGAAAGCTTAGTAATAGCTTGCTGTAAAAATGTCGGATTAGCAAAGGTATCTGGATATTGCTCAGCTTCAGTTAAAATAGGTAAAACACCAATATTATGTACTAAAGAGCCTAAGGTAAGCGTATCTAAATTTAATGCCGTATGCTTATTATTTTCAAGATAAATTCCCATTAAACTAATTGATACAGAAGCGACATCAACTGTTTTTTCCCAAGACTTTTTCATGTAAGTAGCTACAACTTCATTTTTAGAAACAAACACTTGTTCAAGTGCCATCGCCGTAGCAATACCCTTAATTTGACGCAGCCCAATACGAGTTACGGCTTGAGACACACTCTCAACCTTAACCGTTCTTCCTAATAACGCGCTATTAGCTACTTTTATTAAGCCTAAAGAAAGCGCAGGATCTTTCGCGATAATGTCACTCATGTAATGTAAATTAACATCAGGATCGTCAGCCGCCTGTCTGACTTTAAATGCAACCTCTGGCAATGTAGGTAATACCAACGCCTCTTGATTGATTTTTTCCGTTAAAATCGTGTATAACGCACTTTCAGCCGCCATAAGAAATCCTCTTTATATTTACACTATCATTTTAACATAGCACAATTTTCTTTAACTCAATGGATTATTTACTTTTTTTGACTAAATATTTTTCACTTATAATAGTCGATAGGTCAATTAATAAGTATTTAACCATTTTCTTTGTTCTAGAACATACTTATCCCTGTTTTGGATTGTCCGTATTCACACTTTTTTTTATAATGCGCCCCCATTTATTCTGTACATAAATCAAACTAATTAAATTTTATGCTAAGACCTGAATTGCTTTCCCCTGCGGGTAGTTTAAAAAATATGCGATATGCTTTTGCTTATGGCGCTGACGCTGTTTACGCTGGACAGCCACGTTACTCTCTTCGAGTTCGAAATAATGAGTTCTCTCTCGAAAACATTCAAATAGGCATTAATGAAGCACACGCATTAGGCAAAAAGTTTTATTTGGTTAATAACATTGCGCCTCACAATGGTAAATTAAAAACTTTTTTAAAAGATATCTCTCCTGTCATTGCAATGAAGCCAGACGCTTTGATCATGTCAGATCCAGGTTTAATAATGATGGTACGTGAAAACTTTCCAGACATGCCTATTCATTTGTCTGTCCAAGCGAATGCGGTAAATTGGGCTACTGTAAAGTTTTGGCACCAACAAGGGGTTGAACGGGTAATACTATCGCGTGAGTTGTCGCTTGATGAAATTGAAGATATCCGCCTACACTGTCCTGAAATGGAGCTTGAAGTTTTTGTGCATGGCGCCTTATGTATGGCTTATTCTGGCCGTTGTTTATTATCGGGTTATATTAACAAACGTGATCCAAACCAAGGCACCTGCACCAATTCATGTCGATGGAAATATGACACACATAAAGCAAAAGAAACTGAAACAGGTGACATTATTGCAGTAGCTCCTTCGCCAGAAATATACACACCAAACAATAATATTATTACACTTGAGCAAGGACATGCTCAAAATCAGCCAGTCGACGACCTAGTATTACTTCAAGAGGAAGGCCGTCCTGGTGAATATATGCCGGCATTTGAAGATGAGCACGGCACATATATTATGAATTCAAAAGACTTACGCGCTGTTGAGCATGTCGAGCGTTTAGTAAAAATGGGAATACATTCATTAAAAATAGAAGGTAGAACTAAGTCGTTTTACTATTGTGCTAAAACTGCTCAAGTTTATAACCAAGCTATTAATGATGCTATGGCCAACAAGCCTTTTGATACTAATTTAAATTCTGAGTTAGAACATTTAGCTCATCGAGGTTATACCGAAGGCTTTTTAAAACGTCACCGTCCCTCAGACACACAAAATTATGACTATGGGTATTCAAAAAGTGATACACAACAATTTGTTGGCGAAGTATTAGGAAGAAACGAAGATTCAGGATTAATTGAAATTGACGTTAAAAATAAATTTCTCATCGGCGATAAGTTAGAATTAATGACACCAAAGGGTAATATCAATTTTACTTTAACGAACATGATAAACAGTAAAACAGGTGAGGTAATAACCGATGCAAAAGGCTCAGGTCATAAAGTAGCTATTGCACTAAATACCGAATTAGATTTAACCTTTGGCATTATTATGCGCTACTTAACTGATGGTGGTACAACAAGACATCCTTTCGCCCAAAACCAAGTAAGTGAATAAATAGTGGCATTATATATTGAAGACAGTTGTATCAATTGTGATATGTGTGACCCTGAATGCCCTAATGAAGCAATAACATTAGGTGAACACATATATGAAATTGATACTGATAAATGTACAGAGTGCGTAGGTCATTATGATAAGCCAACCTGTGTCAGTGTTTGCCCTATAGATTGTGTAAAGCCTGATCCTAATCACGTTGAAAGCGAAGACGCGTTATTAGCTAAATTTATCAAGATGCATGTTGCTTAATTTTATTGTTAATTAAGCGACTTTAGTCGCCTGAACACAACACACCTCAATAACATAGGTATTATATTACACCTCATTATTAGGCGAATAAATTCGCCCCTACGGTGATGGTAATCAATTCTTGCGTAGGACGTTTTCTGTATTTGGCGAATAAATTCGCCCCTACGGTGATGATAACCGATTCTTGCATTGGGTGTTTTGTAGTAGGGGCGACTTCAGTCGCCTGTTCACAATACACCTCAATAACATAG
>NZ_JAUOPW010000017.1:0-82692 GCF_030547795.1 Colwellia sp. 5_MG-2023
AGAGATTAGGTGATAGTAACGGGTGTCTTGTAATGAAACTTGCTGACGGCGAGATTGTGTCATAATCAAACTCCTTATGTGTTTACTTTATAAATATAGTCAGGAGTTCTTATTTATTCAAGAAAGTATGGGTGTCCTATTTTTATTCTATTTTTATTTTTTTTTAATTTTACTTACTTAACTTACAGCGCTAAGCAGATAACATTTTAAGGATAAAATAAATTGATTAATGGGTTAAGAGTTTTGAGTTGATGTCATTATTGAAGAAGGATATTTAGCGCCTTTTGAGCTAACTAAAGAGAATTTCAAGAAAATAGACTAAAGAACATAGAATTTGTAACTATGTTCTTTAGTTTCCAGCGGCCAGAAGCCGCTGCCATTTAATAAAATAAGGGTAAGGCAATAGCTAAGCAGTTAGCTCTTTACGGATGATTTCTGCACCTGCACTTAACGCATTCAATTTTCCGCTAGCGATGTGGTGAGGTAGGGGAGCCATGCCACAGTTAGTACAAGGATAAAGCTTGTCGGCGTCTACAAATTGCAATGCTTTGCGTAAGGTGTCGGCAACTTCCTCTGGTGTTTCAATAGTATGGCAAGCAACATCAATTGCACCTACCATCACCTTTTTACCACGAATAAGTTCAAGTAGATCCATTGGCACATGAGAGTTGTGACATTCGAGTGAGATAATATCAATTTTAGATTTTTGCAGCTTAGGAAAAGCTTCTTCATACTGTCGCCACTCAGATCCCAAGGTTTTTTTCCAATCGGTATTAGCTTTTATGCCGTAGCCGTAGCAAATATGCACAGCTGTTTCACATTTAAGTCCTTCAATGGCGCGCTCTAAGCAGGCGATTCCCCAAGCATTAACTTCATCAAAAAACACATTAAATGCAGGTTCATCAAATTGTATTATATCAACACCCGCTGCTTCTAATTCTTTGGCTTCTTGATTAAGAATAATGGCGAATTCCCAAGCAAGTTTTTCACGACTTTTATAATGATCATCATAAAGGGTGTCTATCATGGTCATAGGACCTGGCAACGCCCATTTAATTGGTTGATTGGTTTGCTTACGTAAAAACTTAGCGTCTTCAACAAAAACAGACTTTTGACGAGAAACTGGGCCTACCACTGTTGGTACACTGGCGTCATAGCGATCGCGAATTTTAACCGTTTTGCGTTTCTCAAAATCAACGCCATTAAGGTGTTCAATAAAGGTAGTAACAAAATGTTGGCGGGTTTGTTCACCATCGCTAACAATATCAATGCCTGCTTGTTGTTGATCTAATAACGATAAGCGTAAGGCATCGTGCTTTCCTTCGGCTAATTCGTCACCTTGTAATTTCCAAGGCGACCAAAGTGTTTCAGGCTCTGCGAGCCAAGCTGGTTTAGGTAAGCTGCCTGCCGTTGAAGTAGGTAAAATGGTTTTGTTAAAAAGGGCTTTCATAATAAATAATGTCTTATATGTGTGTTATTAAGCTAAGTATTTAACTTAGCTGTTCAATTTTTGCTTAATGTATATATCAACGTAATGATTAACTATATTTTTAAGCATAGTTAACGTTAGCAGACCATTGCTCAAGCACCGTTTGATAAGGTTTGATAAAGTGTTCTTCAGCAAATTTTCCTTGCTCACTAGCTAACTGGCTACGTTCTTCTCGATCGTAAACAATTTGCGTTAAGGAATGGTCTAGGTTCTTTAAATTTGGTTGATACGACTTTCCTGCAACCGCATTTGCATTGTAAATTTCAGGTCGATAAATTTTTTGGAAAGTACCCATAGTGCTGATTGTGCTTATAAGCTCAAGACTGGTGTAATCATTAAGTAAGTCACCAAAGAAGTAAAAAGCTAATGGTGCAACACTATTTGGCGGCATAAAATAACGTACCTGCAAGCCCATTTTTTTGAAATATTGCTCAGTTAATGATGTTTCATTGGGTTGATATTCAACACCTAATACGGGATGCTGATTTTCAGTTTGGTGATACGTTTTATTATCAGAAACACTGATACAGATTACAGGTTTTTTAGTAAAGTTATCGTTGTAAGCTTCTGAATTAATAAAAGATTGAAATAACTTACCATGTAAAACACCAAAATTTTCTGGAATGCTAAATTTGGTTTGATTTTTATTATGTTCTTGCAGTAAAACGCTAAAGTCATAGTCGCGAACATATGACGAAAAGTTATTTCCTACAATGCCTTCAATACGTTTATTAGTTTTATGATCAACAATATTTGTTTTTAATACTTCAATAGAAGGGAAGGTTTGACCGCTGCCTTCAATATCAACATTAACTGACACAATTTCAAGTTCAACCGAGTAACGATCAGCTTTTGGGTTATCCCAATGTGCTAACGCATTAAAACTATTGTCAATCATTTTTAAAGCATTGCGCAAGTTTGCTTGACGGTAGCTTCCTCTTGCTAAGTTAGCAAAATTAGTAGTGATACGGGTATTGTCTGATGGTTGATAGTCTTCATCAAGACAAATGCTTTTAATAGTAAATGTGAAGTCGTTATTCATTGTGATCTAGTATCCAATTGTCTAATTTAAAACCTAATTTATGTTCGCTGTTGCCAGACTTGTTAATTTACTTTCTGCTTTAATCAGTGAGAAATTATCAAGATCTGTTGTCTTCAAAGTTTGTAGCGTTTGGTGCCTTGTTAACTAATTAATAGTCATTTGAAATATCAATCAGTGTTAAGCGCTGGGTAATTTATACGTGGATTAGTAAGTGATGAAAAGCGCATTTATTTCACATGCCCTATGAGAAAAATTCATGGCCTATATAATTGAATGTTTTAGGTGTTGTCAGTTATATTATTTCGCCTACTGCAAACATAACTACATTTTATGTAGCGAAATAACCCTTTGATTATATTAAGAAGTGAACTGAATGAGTGATTTATTATTGTTAATTACATACTGCGCATTATTAGGCAGTGTTGTTGGTTTTTTAGCTGGACTATTAGGTATTGGCGGTGGGTTAGTTATTGTTCCGATATTGAGTGTTTTTTTACTACATTTTGAAATAATACCACCTGAGCAAGTGGTTATTGTTGCGGTAGCGACTTCTTTGGCATCGATATTATTTACATCGACTTCATCAGCAATTGCTCATCATAAAAATGGTAATGTTCCATGGCACTTAGCCCCTTGGATAATGACAGGTGTAGCCCTTGGTGCGCTTATTAGTGGCTTTATGGCTGCATTATTGCCAGAAAAAATTGTTCGTATCGTGTTTGCTGTAAGTGTGGTACTTATTGCGATAAAGATGTTTTACAGCAGCACTAAAGCTGAGTCTACGACAGAACGCCAAATGCCCAATAAAGGCTTGTTAACTTTTTTTACTACGATTACTGGCGCATTATCAGCCATGATAGGCATTGGTGGTGGGGCGCTTTTAGTGCCGTTGTTAACGTTTTTCTCTATTGATATGAAAAAAGCGATCGGTTGTGCTTCTGCTTGTGGCATTGTGATCGCCTTATTTGGCTCTATTGGTTATATCAGCTCAGGTAGTATTTATTTTAATTTAGCAGATGGTTTTGCTGGCTTTGTTTATTTACCGGCGTTATTAGGTATTGTTTGTACTTCTTGGTTTACGGCCCCATTAGGTGCCAAATCTACTCATTATTTACCTGTTTCAACGATCAAGAAAATATTCGCAGGATTATTGTTAGTCATGGCTGCAAATATGATTATCTAATAGGTGCTACAAGTGCGCTCTTATTGATTTTTTCTGCTGTGATACATAACTAATTTATCCTTTTTATGAATTTACCCATTGATAATGACAGCAGTTAAATAACTATAGGGATGAATTGTTAGGTTTAAATTTAGTAAAATAGTTAATGAAATAACCGTGTAATAACGATGTAACAATCTATATGTATAAATTATTTTCCATTACGCGATAAGTGCCAAATATTAAGAGTAAAATAAAAACCTGACTAATTAGACAAATAATTTTAAAACCTGAATAATCGCGTTATAATACTCAAAATTAAAAGTTAGGGTTATTATTGATGGATAAGAAATATATTACGGCACAAGAGTTACTAGAAGATTCATTCCGATTAGCAGCAAAAGTATATGAAGATGGCTTTAGACCACAATTTATTGTTGGTATTTGGCGTGGTGGTGCTCCAATTGGTATCGCTGTTCAAGAATACTTTGATTATAAAAAAATCGATACGGATCATATTGCTGTGCGTACCTCTTCTTATTACGGTATTAATAAACAAAGTAAAGATATTACGGTTCACGGTTTACATTATATTATTGAAAATGCCAATGCAGATGATGCCTTGTTAATTGTAGATGATGTTTTTGATTCTGGTCGTAGTATTAAAGCGCTTATTGCAAAATTGAAATTAACAATGAGAAATAATATGCCAACGGATGTGCGAATTGCTTGCCCTTGGTATAAGCCTAATAATAAACAAGTAGATATTACGCCTGATTACTTTGTTTATGAATCTGACGAATGGTTAGTCTTCCCGCATGAATTATCTGGTTTAACACCAGAAGAAATTGCTAAAAACAAATCAGACTTAGCGAATATTAAAGACCTGTTTTAGGCTTTTTTCGTTAATTAAATTGATAACTAAATTACATAGGAAATAACCGAATGCGTTTTCTTTCTTGCTTAGTAGCATTACTACTTTCCTGCTCAGTTTACGGTAAATCTGAAAAACCTACTGTAATTTTGTTATCAATTGATGGTTTTTCATATGAATACCTTGAACAACATAAACCAGCCAATCTGCTTGCTTTAGCTAAGTCTGGTACTGTTGCCGAACTGCTTCCTGTATATCCGAGTAAGACATTTCCTAATCACTTGTCGATTATTACCGGCTCTTACCCTATCAACCATGGCATTAGTAATAATAATTTTTACAATCCTACATTAGGTGAGAAATACGTAAAAGGTGCGGGAAAAAATAACCCTGCATGGTTAACAGCCGAGCCTTTTTGGTACGTTGCAATGCAACAAGATATTAAAGCCGCTGTATATTTTTGGCCGGAATCAGAAGTTATTGGAAAAACACCGACCTATAATGTTCCGTTCAATAAAAAAGATTCAAATAAAGCGCGGTTTACACAAATAATTAAGTGGTTAGAGCTGCCGCAAGCAGAGCGACCTCATTTTATTGCTAGTTACTTCTCAACAGTCGATAATGCAGGGCATCATTATGGCCCTAGGTCGAAGCAGGTTGCGAAGGCTATTGCTGACATTGATAAGCTGTTGGGAGAGTTCGTTTCAACATTAGCAAATGATATAGACCAAGAGGTAAATCTTATTATTGTGTCAGATCATGGCATGATACAAGTTGACAAGAATAAAGCGATAAAACCATCAATGGTGTTTGATCAAGAAACGATTAAACTTATTAAATCGGGCGCTATTATTGTTGCAAGTAACGATACCCAACAATTTCTTTATTTTAACCCGTTAAAATTAAAGCAGCCAGCAGAACAGTTACAAGTAATTGAGAACTTAAAACTAAAATTAGTACAGCAGCAGTCTAGTCTTTATCAATTGTACGCTAAAGGAAGTTATCCTAAGCATTGGCATTTAGCTAAAGATATTACGCTTGTGCCAGACATTATTATTGAAGCAATTCCTCCTGCAACCTTTGTTAAGGAGAAATATAACAAAAAATTAACAATTACTGGTACTCATGGTTATGATCCAAAAAACCAAAAAAGTTTAGCTGGAATATTCATCGCTTCAGGCGCGAATATCGCAAAAGGAATTGAGGTGGAACCGTTTGAAAACATACATGTTTTTTCCTTTATGAGTGAATTGTTAAATCTCAAAGAAATATCAACGATTGATGGTAATAAGAAAGTGCTAATGCCACTTATTATGAAAAAATAAATAAAAAGTTAATAGTATGTTATTTTTACTAGCAATTTCATGTAGTAATGTTAGTCTTGAGATCAAGGAAAAGACAATAATAATGTAGTGCAATGAAAAATACTTATATCGCGAGACAAGCAATTTTTAACGATACTTCAGAAACTATTGGTTATGAGCTATTGTTTAGAGACAGTCCTGATAATAAATTCCCCGAAGTTGATCATGATATTGCCAGTTCTAAGTTGATTATTCAAAATCATATTCATGGTGATATTAAAACAATTAGTATGGGCAAGCTGTCATTTATTAATTTCACCGAAAACTGCCTAATTCATAAATTCCCCTTGATGTTTGATAAAGACTCTATAGTAATAGAGCTAGTAGGTCATGAAAAACCAACTAACAAGCTACTAAAAATAATCAAGTTTTATCATGACGAAGGTTATATGATTGCACTAACGCAATATGATTTAGCACTGCATTGGGATGTACTTTTTCCATACATTAATATTGTTAAAGTTGATATTGAAAAAATCAATACTAAACGTTTATTACCTGCTGTTACTCGCATGAGAGCATTTAATATTGCCATTGCGGCAGAGAAAGTAGAAACAAGAAATCAACAACAAACACTTGCTGAAGTGGGCTTTGATTATTTTCAAGGTTATTTTTATCACGAGCCTGAAATTATTAAAGGGCAAACACTTGCACCAATAAAAACTCAAATGCTACATTTGTTAAGTGAAACCTTTAATTCACCACTTAACTATGACAGCGTAGCAGAGATTATTAGTCACGATGTAAACTTAACCGTTGGTTTATTGAAATTAGTTAATAATGTTGCTACAGGTACTCGCGTTAAAATAACATCATTGAAACAAGCGGCGGCTTATTTAGGCGAAGAAAAACTAAGACACTTTGTTTCTATTCTTGCATTGTCTAATCTAACATCTGACACGACCGATGAAGTATGTAAACAAGCATTGATAACCGCGAAAATGATGTACTCATTAAGTAATAATGATACCTTTAAACCGGTTAGTGACTTTGCTTTTATCACCGGATTACTTAGCTCTATTGAAGTAATGTTATCTATGCCTATTTCTGAAATTGTAAAAACGATGCCTTTAGCAGAGCCAATTGAAAGGGCTTTAGTGAAGCATGAAGGTTTATTGGGCCAGTTACTCGATTTAACAACGAGTTATATTTTAGGTCACGAACAGGTAACTATTGATAAAACCTTAACGAATATTTTAAATCAGTACTCATTAGACAAAGACGTTGTACAAGCTGAGTTTTTAAAAGCGAGTCAATGGTGTAGTGATCTCGATATTTAAAGTTAATGCTTATAAGGTAAAAGGCCTTCAGTTTATTGCTTTACCGCCTTAACCACTTTCTAATATTGCCTTGTAAAAATTCAGTTATATTAATGAATTAGCAAGGCATCCAACAACCTATTTGAACCCATTATTTCTCTTTAGTATTGGACATAATAGCTGAGGCTAATTAGAATATATCAAAGTTTCCTCTCATTATGTATTCATGTCTAAAACAATACCTGTACCATTATTTCCCACTTATATCGAATTGTGCGATTTTACGTTTGAAAACTATCCAGAATTAGATGACTTTATCAATACACTACCATCTTGGTGTAAAGTTCATTGGGAATGGGGCAAGGAGTTTCTAAAATACACCGGTAGAAATAAATCAGCACATACCTTTGATAGGTTTAGAAATGAAGTTGAAAAATTTTTATTATGGTCATTTTTAGAAAATAGAACACCGATAGATGAATTACGTAAATCAGATATTCTTACTTATGCAGATTTTTGTTGGAAGCCAGCAATAAATTGGATTGGCACCAGTAATCAAGAGCGTTTTAAGCTACAAAATAGTTACTTTACTATTAATGAAATATGGCGACCATTTAAAATACAAGCGGCTAAAAGCCAGACAATAAAGGAAATTGATAAAAAGAAATATCGTCCGTCACAACAAACCTTAACCTCAACATTCACAGCCGTTATTGTATTTTATAATTACTTAATGGGTGAAGAGTTTTGTTATGGCAACCCAGCGCAGATTGCTAAAAAAGATTGTAAGCATTTCATCTTTGACACCCAAGTTAAAGAAATTAAACGACTCTCAAGCTTACAGTGGCAATACTTATTAGATACTGCTATTGAACTTGCTGATGAAGATCCAATATATGAGCGAAATTTATTTGTAATCGCTAGCTTAAAGACTTTGTTTTTGAGAATTTCAGAGTTATCAGAGCGAGATAATTGGTCTCCAACAATGGGACATTTCTGGCAAGATGAAGACGAAAACTGGTGGTTAAAAGTATTTGGTAAAGGAAGAAAGTTGCGTGATATAACCGTTCCCTCTGATTTTATTCCCTTTTTACAACGGTATCGTTTATATAGAGGTCTTTCTGGCTTACCTACCAGCGGTGATAATAATGTTTTAGTTGAAAAAATACGTGGCCAAGGTGGCATGACAACAAGGCATTTACGACGGTTAGTACAAGATATATTCGATCATGCCTTTACACGAATGAAACAAGCTGAAGGTGAAGACCGAGCGGTAAAACTTAAAGAAGCAACCACGCATTGGCTTAGACACACTGGCGCGAGTATGGAAATTGAGCGTGGTAGAGCACTGAAAGATCTATCAGAAGATTTAGGCCATGCCAGTATGGGCACAACCGATACAATTTATGTACAGTCAGAGAATAAGAAAAGAGCTGAAAGTGGTAAGAAAAGAAAGGTGGATTAATCGTTATTGGTATAATTTTACCGCTCAACTTGCAAGTTAATTCAAGGGTATACTCGTTCGTTTTTAACAAGCATTATTGGATAGCTATTCAGGGTCAGTCATACTTGTTACCATCATTCAGTTTAATTAATTATCTGATTTATATCGTTACTGTATTAATAGGAACTTTTTACTTGTGAAACTCTCTAAATTTGGACAAAAATTTACCCAAAAATCCGGCATAGTCGGATTAATGGATGATATAGGCAATGCCCTTGATGAAAATCCCAATATGATATTTATGGGAGGAGGAAATCCAGGTCAGTTACCTGAAGTTGAAAAAGTATTCCAACAAAAATTAGAATCACTTTTAGCTGATCCTATAAAAAGACAAAGTATATTAGGCGTTTATCAGTCTCCACAAGGAGACAAAGAGTTTCGTGTCGCAGTGGCTAGTTTTTTGAAAAAACAATTTGGTTGGGATCTTAACCACAATAACATTGCAATTTCTAATGGTAGCCAATCAGCTTTTTTCATTTTATATAATATGTTTGCTGGCTCTATGCCAAATGGCGATTACCATTCCATTCATTTACCTTTGTCTCCAGAATATATAGGGTATAAAGATATTGGAGTAAATGAAAACTTCTTTACAGCAACTAGACCATCAATTGAACTGTTAGATGATAACTTATTTAAATACCATGTAGACTTTTCAACGTTAGCATTGTCTGACAAAACCGCGGCAATGTGTGTTTCTAGACCTGCTAACCCAACAGGAAATGTACTTACTGATGATGAAATCAATCATTTAGATGAATTAGCTAAAGAAAAGAATATACCACTGATTATTGATGGTGCTTATGGTCTCCCTTTTCCAAATATCATTTTTACCGAAGCAACACCTCACTGGAATCAAAATACAATTTTAACCCTTAGCCTTTCAAAAATGGGTTTACCTGGTTTACGTACAGGAATTGTTATTGCCAATGAAGAGGTTATTGAAAAATATACTAATGTAAATACCATTGTTAACTTATCTTGTGGTTCACTTGGCCCAGCATTAGCTAAAGAGTTATTTAAAACCGGTGAAATTGTTTCTATCACGCAAGATTACATTAAACCTTTTTATCAAGAGCGCGCTAACAAAGCGGCTAACTGGTTTCGTCAATATCTTGGAAACCTGCCGTATCGAATACATAAGCCTGAAGGTGCAATTTTTCTTTGGTTATGGTTTAAAGACTTACCAATAACAAGTCATGAGTTGTACCAACGCCTTAAAATACGTGGTGTTTTAGTCGTACCAGGTGATGATTTTTTTGTTGGAATTGATGATGAATGGTCTCATAAACGTGAATGTTTACGTGTTTCTTATGTTCAACCTGAACTACAAGTAAAGCAGGGCATTCAAATTATTTCAGAAGAAGTTATGAAGGCTTACCAAGGGATATAGTAGGCTTATTCATATTTAGGACCGGATGTAGAGCACAAAAAGCCAACGATTAGTCGCTGGCTTTTAATAAAACTATTATGTTAGAGTTGAATCAAAATAGTAACTTACTTTTTAACACTTAGTGCTTTACCTAGTAGCCAAACAGATGAAGCTAATAAAACTAAATCTTTAACCAAAAACTGCCCAGGTACTACATTTAGTGCTGGAAAACCGCCTAAAGAAGCTTCCCAAACGGGTGCTGTTAATAATAGACTTGACGTTACTGCAAATGTTGCGATTGCACCTAAACTGCCCACAATACCAACGATACGATTTAATGGTGTTAATAAAAGCGCGACAGCTGTGACAATTTCAACAGTGCCAATAAAATTAGAAGCACCTTGTAAACTAAATACGCTATAAAGCCATGATGTAAGTGGGCTTGACGCTACTAATCCTTCAATTGCACCCGCTTCGTAGGCACTAAACTTCATTGCACCAATCCAAATAAGTACCAAAGCTATTGAGAATCGTATTGTATTTTCACCGATTTTTGTAATACTTTCTGCGCGACCTTGTGTGTTGTGATGTATAGTTGTTGTGTTCATTATTTATTCCTTTTTTAATATCTACGTATTAGTTTTTTATTTAATAATTATTTTAGTGTTGCTGTAAAAATTTGTTTAGCGCACCACTTCTTAGCGCTTTATGAAAATCATCGGCACCGCCAATGTGCTGGTTATCAATAAAAATTTGCGGAACAGTGGTTCGTTGGCTGCGTTCTCGCATTTCTAATTGAAGTGCTTTACTGTTAGTTACTTCATACTCTTGGTATTGAAGACCTAGGCTAGCTAAGGTAGCTTTTGCTTGTTTACAATATGGGCAGTAGCCTTTGCTATAAATTTCTATTTTACTCATCAGATACCTCTGTAGTTTTTTTGCTATGTCGTTATGATGAGTCTATTATGACGGTTATTAAAATCCCAACAATGTGCGAAAGTCTTTACTTTGTACACTAATCGTCTATAATTAATTTTTTAATGATGTATTTAGATAAACCTATGGAAATACTCAGCGATATTTTGACTTCATTACGAGTCAGAGGAAGCGTCTACTTTTGTAGCCAAATAGAATCACCCTGGACAAAAGAATTCAAAAATAAAACCACAGCAAGCTTTCATTTAATTAAGCGTGGTGCATGTTGGGTGACAATTGGGGATAGAGTAGAGCAGTTGGGTGCAGGTGACTTAATATTTTTGGGACCTGGAATTGATCATACGCTGTCTAGTGAACCGCCTATCGGTCAGGCACTTTCGTATGAGAATACAACATTATTATTATGTGGAGACTGTTCATTTCAGCATGACGAATTAAGTCCACTGAGTAATATATTTGAGCAAGTAACCATTGTGCGTGAAGAGGAAATTGAGAAACATACATGGCTCAAAAGTACATTTAATCAATTAAGCTCTGAATATATGTCACAAAGTCCGGGTAACGAGATCATTGTAAATAAGTTAACTGAAGTTGTATTAGTTGAGTTAATAAGAATCAACTTTGGACGACAAGAAGAACATTCATTTTTTCATGCGCTGCGTGATAAACGTATTACAAAAGCGCTAGAGCTAATACATAGTTCATTCGAACAACCTTGGACGATTGAAACCTTAGCTGCAAACGTGGGAATGTCGAGAGCAGCATTTGCTAAACGTTTTTCATCACTTGTTGGACAAACTATATTTAGTTATTTATCTAATTTACGTATTCAAAAGTCTAAGGAGATGATTGCTAATACCTCGCTCTTTATTGATGATATTGCATTATCTGTGGGATATGAATCAGAGCGTGCATTCACCAAAACCTTTAATAAATACGTTGGGATGACACCAAAACAATTTCGAACTCAAAAAAATAAAAATTAGTATTAGCTGTAAAGCCTCAAGCAAACATTTCTAATACTCAATATTATTATCTCTTCAATGTTAACTTTTAATTCCTATTCAATGCTCTTAGGATTAAGGTTACTTTGCAGTATTTGGGTTAACTGGATAAAATCATCAATTTTTTCTGGCGAAATGTCGTTTGCCATTTTATTGAATACTCGTTTTTCGGCGATTTTAAATAACTCAATTATTTTATCTCCCTTAATAGATAACTTTAATAGATGGCTACGTTTATCATTTTCATTATCAATTTTAGTAATCAATTCTTGGCTAACTAACTCTTTAATTAATCTATTAATTTGGGCTTTATCTCGCCCCATGAAATCAGCTAATTTTTGTCCTGTGCAATTATCAATTATTGATATCACTTTTAACGACTTCAGGTGCATTGGCGCTAAATCAATTGATAATAGCTTTATTTCTTGCTTCATATTATTGCGCACAGCGTGTACTAAACCAAAAATTGCTTCACTTAATTCCATGGGCTCTCCCGGATAAATTCAGTATAGATCAAAAATTAGTTGACATTATCAACCAAAATAAAATATAGTAGACCTTATCAACTATATTTTATTGGGTACTGTTATGCAACTTAAATTGAAAAACCTATTTGTTATGTTTTTAATCATGCTTTTTATGGTTGGGACTATTACGGCGATTATGACATTGGTCAATCTTTCACCTGCTCAACCTTTTATTAATACATGGGTTAATTCATTTATTTTTGCGTTGGTTGTTTTGCTCCCCGTTGGTGGCGTTCTATTTATCGGTATCAATAAGCTTATAAATCAATACTGTCTTGCTTGGTCATCTTTACAAAAGAATCTTTTTCAAGGTATTTCAATGGCGATAATAATGGAGTCGATTATAGCAGTAGTTCTTACGGTTAAAAATGGCAGCTACGAGTCTTCAGTTCAGTTTTCACAGTTATTTTTTAATAGCTTACTTTTTGCATTACCTGTTGGGCTTACGCTGTCACTGGTAATGACTTTGTTCATAAAACCAAAACTTGAAGGGTACATAGCAAAAGTACCTGCTTAAACAATTGATTAATAAATTAATAGATAAAAATAGGAAGATATTATGGGACCTACAATGCGTATGACACAAGTATTATCGGTAGATGATTTATCCCCGCATATGAAAAGAATTACCTTAACTGGTGAATCACTGAGTGATTTCCCTGAAGACAAAGAAAGTGCTCATGTTAAAGCTATTTTCCCTAATCCTAATTCAAGTAGCAACAAACCTAAATTGGGTTTATATTTCGGCTTTAAGAAATTTATGCGCTCTTATACAGTTAGATCTTTTGATAAGCAGAATTTAGCACTAACCATTGATTTTGCGGTAAATGATCATCAAGGCTTAGCAACTAATTGGGCGCTTGAAGCCAAAGCAGGAGATTATCTTGGCATAGCAGGGCCAGGAGATGTAAAGCACCTTGATATCAATGCTAAGCAACATCTTTTTTTTGGTGACATCACAGCCTTACCTGCCATTGCTGCAACTTTGGAAAAATTACCTGAAAATGCCATTGGACATGCTTATATACAAATTCCTGATAAGCAAGACAAGCAAACATTAATAACTCCGAAAGGGATAAACATTCATTGGTTGGTAACGCCAAACAAGTTAACTGAAGATTTTTTAGATGGGCTTAAATCACAAAGTAATCATTTGAATGATACTGCTATATTTATCGCTGCTGAAGCAAGTGTTGTAAAACAATTAAAAAGCTATTTAATCAATAATTGTGAGTATGATAAGTCAACACTTTATGCTAGTGCATACTGGAATCAGAAAAGATAATTAAGGTTGTACCTAATATTTTCGGTATTTATCAGTAAAACTTGAAAATAGCGACCTACAAGAACCATAGTGGTATCACTTAATATGATAGTAACTAACTATTTTATTGCTTAAAAATAAATGATAATAATGGCAGAATATTTATATTTATACCAGTTTCATTAATTAAGTGAACAATTTTATACGTAGAAAAAATCACTAAATAAAAGACATTTATTTCAATAACTCTTTGTTCTAATTATTAAATAAATAACGATGTCGTTGGTGATTTTAGCAAGGTGAAATAATCACATAGCTAGTGAGATTGGTTAAGCATGGATGAACAATGGAAACAATTGAACGGATCTTTCAAGCCATTCTTTTTGAAATGATAGTACTTTCTATTTTGATACCTACGTCAGTTATCATTGGTGGTTTTAAGGCAGAAAAAATGATAGTTGTGGCAATTGGACTATCTTTATTTGCGGTATTTTGGAACTATATTTACAACATAATATTCGATAATTTTATGGGGATAAATCGTTCAGCAAGAGGTTTAGCTGCACGTTGTATTCACGCAGTTGGTTTTGAACTAGGTATGATCGCAATAACACTGCCAGTAATAGCTTGGTATTTAAATATAACGTGGATAGCCGCATTAATTTTAGAAGCAGGTTTTCTAATCTTTATACTGGTATACACCTTAATATTTAACATATTATACGACCGCTATCAGCCTTATCAAAAATGGTTTAGTAAATAACGTCTTTAGCTTAAATGCTAAAGACGTTAAAGTTTGTCTCGTAAAATGTGTTTCATAAAGTCTATCGCTTGCAGTAAACTTTGAATAACTTACTGAGACAACAATATAACCTGTTACATTCTTCAGGCCAAAATCTTAAATTGTTTCATGGAAGCGCTCAGCTGCCGAGGTTTTTGCGATTGCCATCCTTGTTTTATCGGGGGCAGATCAATCATCAACAACCAGCCCTTGTTATCATCGACAATTAAATAAACACCTTGGTTGAGATCAGCTTTCATATTTTGTCTGCTTCTTATTTCTTATAAAAAACAAGCCAAATGGATTACCTGATTTTTGCCTACGTTTATATAAAACAGTAATGGTCAGTAACAGCGCTAAAATTTCTGCGCTTGGTCCTGCTAACCAAATGCCTTGTTCTGCAAACAATAGTGGCAAAATAAATATCAACGGTAGGGTGAAAATGTATACTTTTGCCAGCCGTAAAATAGCAGCTCTTTTGGCATCGCCCATGGCTTGGAACACAACACCCACCATCATTAATGGGCCTAATAAAAATAAGGCTGATGACATAATAGGTAAAATACGCGACACTTCTGTAGTGACATTGATATCGTTAACAAACACACCGCCCAACTGATTTTTAAGCAGTAAAATAACAAACTGACAAAATACACAATAAATAAAAGCGATGATAATGGCTATTTTAATTGCACTGTTTGATCTTAACCATTCTTTTGCGCCAATGTTATTACCTAAAATCGTTTGAAACGCCATACTTAAACCTAACAAGGGCAGAAAAATAAAGGTCATAATTCGCGTAATAATGCCATAAGCAGCAACTGTCATACTGTAGTTCGCGTCACTCCAAATTTGTAAATTGTATAAAATAAAAGCAGAAGAAAGTGCCACACCAACATAAGACAAGCTGGTCGGCGCGCCTAACGCTAAAAAGTCTGACCATAACTTACGGTTTGTAGTAAAACGCACAATAGCAACTTTTAACGCGGTTTTACTGTAACGACGAAATAAGTACACGGCAAACAGGGATAAGGTTTGCGCTAATAACGTACCATAAACAGAACCAATAACTCCCCAGCCAAGTATCGCAATAAAAATATAGTTAAACACAATATTGAAGAATACTGATAATAAAGGCACAACCGCCATAAAAGACATCTGTCCTTCACAGCGTAAACTATCGCTATTAATAGTAAGAATAAATAATAACGGCGAGAAAAATATCATGAGTGATAAGTAATCATAACTCATACTAGATAAGCTTACAGAGCCATTATTAACAAACAACACCAAGTGCTCACCGCCCACTAAAAAAAGTACAATTAGCGCCATGCAAACACACATAGACAGCGTAATCGCTTGACCATAAGCGGATATAGCTTCATTCTTTTTATTAGCACCTAATAACCTTGCCATTACACTTGAAAAACCCGCAGACACCCAACTTGATAAAGCGACAAGTAACATAAAAGCAGGAAATACAGAAGTAACAGCGGCAAGAGCATGAGCACCAACAAACTCACCAAGAAAATAGGCATCAACTAATGAAAACGACCCATTAACTAACATCATTAATACGATAGGTGCAGCGGTTTTCATAAACACAGACGGTAGTGAACCGACAAGAAACATGTTGTTAGCGTGGGGCATTGTTATTTAACTCCTAATGGGATAAAGCTCGTCAGTGAAAAGATCATAAATAAAAAACTATTTAATTGGTAAATAAATATCAGTGATCACTTCATGTTCAGACACGTCATGAACAAAATTTACATAATGAAAAAACACAGGAAAATCTCTGCATTGTTCACCACTTGTTGGTAACCATTGTTTATATAAATAATAAACGCCTTTACTTAAATCATCACGATTACCAATATCACGAACAACGGCACAGCGTCCTGCAGGAATGATTTGATTTACTACACCAAATTCATTCTCTGGAATGTCTACTGTAACTGCGCCGCAAAGATCAAAATGAAACTCTTCTGCTTTTACTACATTAGGATCAGAATATGGTATGCCGTAAGTATTACTGGTTTTTATTGGCGATAACTTGCTGGCTTTACGCCAAGCAATAAATTTCATCGATGTTTGGTAGTGCAATTTTGGATCTCCACGATGCGCCAGCGCCGCTACTTTCTGTTCTTGAAAATCAACAATTTTAACATCCATTTTATCATCCATTTTTTCTGTTAACGCTAGCGTTAATGTATTGGTTTTGTCATGCCAGTTAAGCCATTTAGGAGATTTTCTAAACTCAGATGGACTTTGTCC
Organism: Colwellia sp. 5_MG-2023; assembly: GCF_030547795.1. Classification (NCBI taxonomy): domain Bacteria; kingdom Pseudomonadati; phylum Pseudomonadota; class Gammaproteobacteria; order Alteromonadales; family Colwelliaceae; genus Colwellia; species Colwellia sp. 5_MG-2023. The sequence goes on from NZ_JAUOPW010000017.1 coordinate 16,856, forward strand.
AAGCTCGCGCTTAAAGGCTCTTGAAAAGGCCTCTGCACTTTCAAACCCAGCTTCAAAAGCAATGTCGATAATTTTAATATTAGCTTTAAATACCAGCCTAAAAGATGCACGTTTAAGGCGTGACATCTGAATAAACTTAATCAAATTAAGCCCAGTGAAAGCTGAAAAAACACGATGAAAGTGAAACTTAGAAAAACCTGAAACTGCACTTAATCGATCTAATGTTAAGTCATCATCAAGATTCTGATTTATATAATCACATACCCTAATAATATTTTGTTCGTAATTACTCATTTGATAAGACTTACCCCATTATTTATTGCCTTAGCAATTAATTCTCTATGTAGTTTAGATTTATTAATCTTAAGTAGATATTACACGTTGCCATGAAAAAATATTGACTGAAATTGCTAATTTTTGAATTAATTAAAATAATTAACAAACACATGCAGTAAATGTAATTTGCATTACTTTAGGATTTTTTATGATGCATTGAAACGTATTATAAGTGCATGGCTGCATGGCTGCATGAGATGTAATTGAGTGGTATTGCTGTGTGCTATTTTCTAATGACTTAACTAGCAAAGGTACCCAGTAATAGTATGGTGTACCTTCGCTAAAGATAGTTTATTGTCAGTCTATTTTAGTTAGTATTATCAGTGTATTGTTAAAATCTACAATGCACTGATAATACGTACACGAGCTAGATCATAACACCAGTTATAAATAATCGCGTATAACAAGAAGAATAGAATAAGGGTTGTTTCCATCGCGGCAACAATCCAAAAGTCTAACTGTAGTACCCACATTATTAATGGGAGCGTGACGAAAGTTAGTCCTAATTCAAAACCGAGTCCATGACCTATACGCATTTTAATTGTACGATTGATGCGATCATCTCCGAAAATATGATCGAATACTAAGTTGTAAAAATAATTCCAGAACATCGCAATTAATGACAGGCCCATAGCTAATCCTGTGGCTGATTTTGTATCTACATCGATAAAATTCATTGCGGCATATATCATAAATATTAATGCAATCGCTTCAAATAATACGCTGTGTAAAATACGCTCTGTTGTACTAATACTTTGCACGTTCATGCTAAATTTCCTTTCGTTGCTTTGTATTGATGTTGTTATAATAATCATTCATTATGAAAGAATATAGTTAGTTACTATCAGGAAAAGTGATATGTATAATTTAGAACAGCTGAGAATGTTTGTAGAAACAGCAAAATTTGGTTCATTTTCAGCATGCGCGCGTAAGTTAGGCAAGGTTCAATCTGCAGTGAGTCAAGGGATTGCCAACCTTGAAATAGAACTTAATACCCGATTGTTTGATCGTACTAGCCGTAAACCAACTTTAACACCACATGGGGAAAGATTATTACCGTTTGCTCAAGCAATTTTGCGACAGACTTATGAGCTTGACTCAGTAAACAATGCATTAAGTTTATTTCATGAAACAGAGGTTAAAATAGCGCTAGATGATGCCTTACTTCCGGTAGTTACCGATATTTTAAATGATTTTTCAACGAAGTTTCCTGGTACTAATTTGGAGCTTTATGCTGTTTCAACACCCGATGTATTAACCTTGGTGAACACTGAACGAGCTGATATAGGGCTGATGTTTGCGAATATCGGTTTCCCGAAAGAAGTGGATTTATGTTACATAGGGAGTTTGCCGTTTTATGGCGTTGTGAGTCCATCACATCCACTAGCGAGTATGGATATAGTCACCGTTTCAGACTTATCAGCCCACCGTCAATTATTGACAAGAGGACTTGATGAAAAAACCTTGCCGCAAAGCCCGAATATTTCTTCGCATACTTGGTGGGGAAGTAACTTTAATGCTGTTAATACAATGGTAAAAGCAGGATTAGGTTGGAGTTATATTCCTGCTTATATGGCAGAACAATACGAAAAAAGAGGTGAAATGGTACGCATGAATTTAAGTTTCGATCATAAGCCGTGGCCTATGCAAATTGAACGTGTGATGACCAAACAAAAGGCCAAAGGGCCAGCCTTGATATGGCTGGCTGATGCGGTCACTCATATATTGGATAAATAATAGCTTTATTGCCTTAGTTATTCTGCTAAATCATGATGGCTTTTATAATCACCTGTGTTGTCAAAAGTACGCTGTTCGGGTAAATCGCTAATGACTTGCAAGATCTTTTGACCACTTAATGCCTTTGTTAAGGTAAAACCATCGTACAACTTTCCATCTGTGGTAAATGATTGATATATTAGCTTATTATTGTTTTTTTTAATTACCTGATAAGTAGGAGTATTCTCGCCTATACGTTCAAGAGTCACACCATAATGACTATATTCTTGCCACCGTGTCAGTTTTTGAGGATAGGTTTTAGGGCCTGCAACTGATGTCACAAATACCGATTTAACTTTTTTAGGTGACGCATGGCTGGCCAATACGGCAATATCTTCTTTTGTACCTATACTGCCACGCGCATACGTGTGATCGTGACCTTGTAACACTAAGTCGACATTATGTTTTAATAAAACAGGTAAGAAAGCCGCTCTTACTTCTGGCTCGTCTTGACCTGGGGTATTTAATGGTACGCCACAAGATGAAAATACTGGATGATGCATAGTGACAATTCGCCATTGTGCGGTGCTATGTTGTAGTTGATCATCTAGCCATTCAGCTTGTGCTTGTAACAAGGCAACGTCACCTTGAGCTTCAGAGTTAAGTACAAAAACATCTAAATCGGGGTAATGTGATACGTAAACAGTTTCTTGTAATGCTTTAGGTAAACTAGGAGCAGGAGGCAATGTGAATTGATCTTGCCAAAGTGTTGAAAGCGCCCAATTTTTCTGAGTGCTCGCCTTTGTACTCGTTTTTATACTGTTATTTGTATTTTCATTAGCTTGTACTTGCCAATCATATTCGTGGTTTCCGGCGACTAATACCGCAGGGAGCATGCCATGTATAAAGCGCCCAGCATTAAGCCAGTTTGACCACTGCTTATCATTCGCTCCTTCGTTTACTAAATCCCCAGCGTAAATAGCAAATTCAGCATTGGTTGCGTTTTTCCATGCCCGTCGTAAAACCATGGGCCAATGAGAGTAAATGCCGTTTTGTGCATCACCAAAATAAAGAAATTCAACATCTTTATTCACTGTTACCGGCGAAGTTTTAATTTGTTGCCAAGGCGACCATTTACCTTTGCTACCACTAACACGGTAGTTATATAGGGTATCTGGAGATAAGTTTTTAAAGGTAATTGCATGATAATTAACATCGGGCAATTTATCATTAGCAGGGTACTTAAATTCCCCTTGATTATTTTCACCTTGTTTTAAAGAGACAATACTGGTGATTGCGTTAACGGTACTGGCACGCATATCAAATCTGGCATCTGAATTTGCTTTAACTATTTGCCCATAAGTACTATCGATAATGTTATTGGTTCGCCAAGTAATTGAAATACTTGTCGCCGGATCTTCTGTCGCTGTGGCAATAATACGATCTGGCCATGAAGAGGCCAATTGATAGGGTGTTTCTGATTTAGAGACTTGCGGCGTATTAGCCAATGCAGCATTTGATATAAGTAAGGGTAGAGCTAAGCAAAAAAAACAAGTTGATGAAGTCATAAAGTCACCTGAAAATGTACTAACACTTAATAGAAAAGCGTCACAACAATATGAGACGCTTTATGGTAAGAAAATAACGCCCCTATTAAGGGCACGTTATTTATATTGGTGGTTAAAATGCGTAGCTAATACCACCACCATAAGTTGCTGGTGCACCAACTAAGCGAGAGCCACTATTGAGTTCAAGAAAGTAAACTTCATCAGTAATATTGCGGCCATAAGCATATAAATTTAAACCATTGTTCAATGTTACATCCACACGTAATCCAAGTAAGCTGTACGAAGGCGTGGTGTTTCCATCACCCGCATTTAAACGATTAGACTCCTCACCGTGGTAGCTATAATTAATACGCGCATTTAACTGAGTATTATTAGCGAATGACGTTTCATAATTAAGTGCGGCCGTTTGGCTCCATTTGGGTGAGCCAGGAAGTGGATCGCCAATGGTGCTGATAACATCATTCACACGGTTTGAATTAAATTCAGTAATCTCAGTATCTAAATAAGTACCTGCAGTATTGAAGGTAACTCGATGACTATCTTGTTCAAACAAAGTAACCGCTAGTGAGGCTTCGGCACCACGAACGGTAGCTTTACCTACGTTTGTTCTACCGTTTGTATCATTTGATAAACGAGCTGTCGCTTGTAATTCTTCAAAGTCATAAGAAAATAGATCCAAGGTAAAATTGACCGTGTCGTTTACATAACGTGCTCCTGCCTCGTAAGCAAATACTTCTTCTGATTCAAAAGGCTGCGTTTCTTCTTCTGAAAAAATAGAAGTACCGTCGAAGCCACCACCACGATAAGCCGTACTGACAGAAGCAAATACGTTAAAGTTGTTGTTAACAAAATATTGCACAGCTAATTTTCCTGACACGTTGCTGTCGTCAAATTGTCGATCCCAAGAAAAGTTAGCATCAGTGTTAAAAGTATCTTCAAATATCGATAATCCCCAAGGATCTGCATCAATGTTTTCGCCACGAAATTTAGCGCTATCTTTGGTGTAGCGTAGTCCTGCACTAAGCACTAAATCGTTAGATACATTCCAGTCAAGATTACCAAAAGTAGCAACACTATTACGACGTTGATTATAAGGGGAGCTGTACTGAGACAATACAGCATAGCTGGTCCAGTTACTGGTAAAGTCGACAGAATCGTTGATAAAAAAGGCACCTGCTATCCAATCAAATTGGCCGCCAGTACTATCACTTAACCGTATTTCTAACGATGTTTGATTCAAACTATCATCAAAATTGTATTGATAGCGCGGGAAAGAAGTACCATCACCATTTCCACTAACGTTACGATCACTACTTTGAAGTGCAAATAGCACATCTAAATTTAAATCTTTATCTAATTGACGACTGAAATCACCTGAAAATCCGCTTACGTCTATTTCGTGTGAATAATATTCACTGGCATAGAATTCATAAGGATTATCGTTTTCACCGGCATTAAGAGCAGAAGTATCATCATCGAATGCAATGCGATCATATTGGCGAGTATCGCCACGGTTTTGGCTAACAAAATAGTGTAAGGTTAACGATGTTATATTATCAAATTCATATTCAGCAGTGCCTCGAAAAGCAAATAAATCAGCATCACCAAAACCATCACGTTCACCGGGATCTGTCACCGCAGGAATAATTCCTTCAGTACCTTCAGGTACGAACCCAGCAAAATCACCTGCGCCTTTACCATCCATAAAGCCACCACCTTGCTTCATTAATACTGCAACCCGTACACCTAAATTATCTGATACTGGGCCACCTACAGCAGCGCTACCAGAAACAAAGTCGTATGAGCCATATTCAATATCTGCATAACCGTTTAAGTTATCACCTGGGGCACGCGTAATTGCATTAATTGTACCGGCTGTGGTATTGCGACCATATAACGTGCCTTGCGGTCCTTTAAGTACTTCAATACGTTCTAAATCAAAAAGTGGCATACTTAAATAAGCATTAGAGGTTTGGTAAATACCATCAACATGCAGAGCAACTGATGGGTTACCATTAGGTTTGTAATCATCAGCACCACCAATACCACGAATAGTGATAAAGCTGTTTTCAGGGCCACCAAAAGCTGAATTGATTGATATGCCCGATAAACTATCGATTAGGTCGGTGAAATCAGTGACACCTTGAGCTTTTAATTCATCGCCACCTAGTACTGAAATTGCTACGGGCGTATCTTGTAAGCTGCTCTCGCGTTTAAGGCCAGTAACCACAATTTCATCCATTGGGGCTTGATAGTTAGCAGCACGTTTATTAGGTGAAGCAGGGCTTAAGTCTGCTTTTTTTATGATGATGGCACCACTTGGTTGTTCTTGGGCTATTAATCCACTGTCGAGTAATAATTGGTCAACGGCTTCAATAACTGTCAGTTTACCTATTGCAGCAACGGCTTGTTTATCACTAACTAAGCGACTTGGTGCAATAATCACGGTTCCTGTTTGTTGAGAAAGCTGATTAAGCGCTTGCCCTAAAGGTTGAATGGAAATATTTATTTCAGCTTGTTGTGCAAATACATGTTGAGGCGTTAAAGAAGCAAGTGCGCCACTAAAAAGTGCAAACTTAATAGAGCTACTGAGTAATGTTTTCATAATGTATCTTCCGGTTAATTAATAGAGGTTCGTTACAAGAGTCATCAAAAAGAATTTTTTTTCAGTAAATGTTGATGTTTAACAAAAGCTTCATAAATTGAAGCTTATGAAAAACGTCCAGAGCCCTTACTTACTATGGCTTAGCATTAATTTTTGTTATTACAGTACGATTTACTTCTTCTGTTAACTTAATAGGATAAGCAGCAACTAATCCTGATAGAACAGAGTCAATTTGATCAAAAGTAAATGATGCGGTGATAGGTAGATGATTGATGCTTTCATCTGAAACAATAATAGGTTTTGTAACGTAACGATTAATATCTACAATGACATTTTTAAGCGGTATATTGTCGTAAATTAATCGTGAATTTAGCCAAGAAAATTCTGTTTCCGGGTTAAAATGAGTAACACCATTAACAAATGCGCCATGAATATCAGCACGTAATTGTTGGTTTGGATGCAATTGAACCACTTTTTCATCTTTACTACCATACTCAGGTAAATCAGCTACATCGACAAGCCCACGTTGTACTGAAATTTTTAACTCATTGTCAGTACTATATTCAACTTCAAATGCTGTACCACGAACCCGAACTTCAGTATGCTGAGCTGATACTGAAAAAACACGTTCTGAATCATGAGTTACGTCGAAATAAGCACTACCTTTACGCAGTGATATACGCCTTTCATGTTGATTTATATCCACCAAAATACTGGAATTTCCTGCTAACGTAACCGCGGTACCATCACTTAATGTAACCGTTTTGTTTTCACCTATAGGTGAAGTAAACACTATTTCAGATGCCGTAACTTTCATGGTTTTAGGTGCTTGAAAAGTATTGTTAACAACTAAAAATAAAGCACTCGCGGCAATACCACTTAGCCATAACGCTGATTTAGTGAGTATAGATTTTGATTTTTTTGTCGGTAACGAAGCAGGTTTTCGTATCGCATATTGTGCTAGCCATTCTACCGATGAATCTGTCGCTCCTATGGTTTGCCAAACTTTGTATGACTGGCTAAATGCTTGTCTATTCACATCATTTTTATTTACCCATATTACAAATTCATCACGTTTTTTTTGTGTAGTTTCACCAGAATATAAATAGATAAGCCATTCTCTTGCTTGATCTTTTACCGTGTTAGCTTGATTTTCGTTGTGTTGATCTGTCATGATTTGTACTCGTCGGGTAGGGCGCTTGCAAGTGAATTACTACTAGTATTTTTAACTAACTTATCGTTATTGTTGCTAGATGTTTCTTCGTCAATCGCTTCTAAAACAGACATTGCTGTATTTAATTGACGGCAAATATCAGCAAGACTCCAGCCTGTATCTGCAGCAATTTGTGCGTATGTTTGACCTTTGATTCTGGCGCGCATTAATATATCGCGTTGTTTATCAGTGAGTTGTTCAGTAGCTTTTTGAATAACGTGAATACGTTGTTCACTCTGTAAAATACGTTCAGGGCAAAATGTGTCAACTTGGTCTTCATCAATTTGCAGTTGTTCGGTAATAAATTCTCGCGCTTTGCATAAATGACCAATCGATTTAAGCGTAATGTTGATAGCTATTTTTATGATATATGCTTTGGGATCATGTATTTGCTGGGGATTATTCATTTGTGCAAAACGGCTAAATGCTTCTTGGGCAACATCTTCTGGCTCTGGAGGGCCTGAGCCATAGCACTTATGTAACAATCGACAAACATCTAACCAGTGATCACGAAATAAAGTATCAATGGTCTGTGTTTTAGCAGACTTTGTTTTTAGTTTATGAATGGTTGCAGATTTAGCAGAAGGCTCTTTAACATCGGAATTGAAAAATAATGGGACATTGGACAGCGCTTTATTCATTTTAGTTAACCTAATAGCAATGAAAATCGGCGGAATGTTATCGGTGTTTTATGACAAGCTTATGACATTTAAGGTTTATAGAGTTGGTTTAACAAAAAGTTAATATTTTTATCAACAAGTTTTAATATTTGTCATTATGGATAATTATTGTTGAGAAATAACTTCATATTAAAGTTAGCTCATTATCTATGTAGCTAATTTGAGGATAAGAAATTTCGATATCTGGAAGTAATATTTATCAACTTGAATAATTGGCTTATCAGAAAGAAATGCTAATGACATTGAGTAAGCATTTTTGTCATCAGCAAATCATATTTAACTCGTCAAAGATAAATTTGGTGAAATGAAAAACTTCTAAGCTGTAATCAAAAGTATAGACGATCAATACGGTGACGCTATGTGAATTCTAACTGGTAGTAACAGCCAAATAGAATCAGATTTCACATAGCGTTAGGTTTAAGAATTAACAACCTGACAAAATTAGCTACAAAGCTACTAGTTAACTAAATATACGCTATGTCCAGTATTAAATAGTATCGGATTTAGCAAGGGTGTTTTTATAGAGAGGGGCCTTGAGCACTTATTGTTAATCCAAATTAAGCACTGGATCGGATCCACTCTTCACTGGGAAATCATTTTGTTGAATTGATTAGTCTATTTAGCACTTTAGCTTAATGACATTTTACTGTTTGCAAGTTAACAACTAGATTCTATATTTTCTTTTTAATAAAAAGATAATGCACTTTGATGCTGTTTCACTATTAAGGTAAATATAATATTAACCACTATGTATAATAGTATTTAAAATCGTGAATCGTTTTCACAAGGAATACCATCATTGTCGCCGTCCATTTTTGTATTAGGACAATATCTGGTAAAAAACTCAGCTTCAGCGCGTGAATTCATTTGGCTGCAATACTGCCTACCATCACATGAAAACTGTGTACCTGTATCAGATAGTTCACTCTTTAACTCATTGCTTAATACTGAGCTACTTGGTATTTGATTATTTGGTGTTTGTTGTCCTGAGATCTTTGATACTAATCGTTGATATGTAAAAAAACCAATTACGAGTAACATTAGCAGTAAAACAAGTTTGTTCTTTCGTCTTGGAGATTTTCTTCTAATACGAGGCTTCTTTGTTAACCTTGATTTTGCTGCTACACCTTCAATACGACAATTAACAGCGCTGGATTTACCATTTGCCTGTTTTTCAACTTCAAAATAGATGAAATCACCAACTTTAGGCTCTCGACTCATGGCTTTTAAGGTTGAAATATGAATAAAAACATCGTGTTTAAGCTCATCTGATTGAATAAATCCAAAACCTTTAACACCTTGCCAATTTTTTAGCTTTCCTTTGTACATCACAGTTCCATTGTAAGTTTATTTGTAAATGACTAACTAAGTTAATATCGCTTAGAAAAATCAACTTGGTTAGTCATATTTATCCATTGTAAAAAATAGCTGAAATAGAATTTCAACATGTTAGCTTTAGTGATCTTGCTCAAACTGGCTATATTGTTCAACTAAGTTAAATAAGAACGCTTTACCTGCAGAGCTAATAAACCAACTATTGCCCCCTGTTTTATAGGCAAAATTTCGAATAGTTATAAAGTCTATCGCTTTAGGCCAGTTGTCTATTTTAATCGCTTTGAGAATAGCTAATGACTCATCGTCTTTTGACAATGTTAATAAATCGTTCTCATTAAAACCAAATTGAGCTTGGCATAATTGCTCAAGTTCACGTCCTGTTTGACTATAGTAACGGCCTAATTGCAGTAAAATAGCTTGTACTTTTAAGGCATTATCATCTGCTTCATCGCTACTATCAGCACGTAATTCACGAACATAATAAAAATCCCCTGCGCTATGTAAACAAAGTTCATAACCTAAATGTTGATATAAGGATTCAAAATGCTGGGATGAATTAAATAAACAGGTAAATAACGGGTTATCGATATTTTTAGCATTTATATCGTCATACACTAGCTTAGTAATGACTTTTCCTTGGTTGAATTGACGAAAAATTGCTGCGCTATGTTGCGCATTAACTTGCTCAAAGCTATTAATGATTTGTTGATTTGTTGGTGATAAATTGTTTTGAGCTGATTCTTGGTCATCATTTTCATCACCACTTACACTACTACCTACATCATTAGGTACTTGCGTGTTGTCATTGGTGTTTTGACTACTATTTTCACCAGCATCTAACTTAGGCTTATAGCCACTATTAGTAGTATTCACGTCGTCGGCTTCTGTTGTTATGTCTTTGTCATTACTCATTATTTCGTGATCTCTTTTTCATTGCACTTAGGCTGATTAGCAATTACTTTTTTACGGCGGTAAATATAAATTTCATCGTTATGTCGTAAGTAGGCTTTTTGGTTTACCGTTCTTAACGTGAAGTTAGCTTGTTGCTCTTGCATTAATTGGCATGCACCAATAAGGTCTACCAGTCGATAATCGTCAAAACTATCACTTAGACGACAATGTAGCATTGCTGTTAAGTCATTGCTTTCTCTTAATTTAATAGTATTTAAATGTTCAAACATCGCAAGAGATCGCTTAAGAACAAGTGACTCGCTATCATCAATAACCGCAGTTAAATTGAAGTTTTCATTGTCTGAATTAAAATGTCCATCAAGGTTCAAGGCTTCAAGGCGCAGTGATAACTCAGTGAATAAGTTATTAAAATAACTGGTTGACTGCCCTACTCTAAAATCTTTTAATTTGCTTGCTCGTTTTAGGCTATTAATAAAATCAAATTCTTTAACAAGGTTATTATCTATTTTGGTTTTATTTAAACTTCGCTCAAGTGTTTTGTCATAAGCAGACAGTAATTTTTGATGAAAATGCTCCATAGCATTACTTTGCAGTAACGCTGAACGCGTTTTCCTTAAAAACTGATCTACTTGGTGAGCTACTTCGGTTATAGGGAGAAAAATGTTACTAAAACTCATGCTATAACGTAATACTTGTGAACTTAAGGCATGTTTATTATTGCCTGAAAAGGCGTTTTTAAAGCTCTCTAACGTGGCAAATAAATTAGTACCTTTGGCCAAGCGAGTACTGTGATTCAAAAAGTTTTGTGTTGGTTTTATATGACGCTCAAATAAATGTGTAATTTGCGCCAACATTTTTTCTTTATGCTCGTTACCTAAATATTGATTATTCGTTGTAGATGAATCGTTACTGACTACTTCTGTAAATACTTGACTCGACATTGCTTCAAGATCTTTTCCAAGTCCTTGCATTCGGTCAATATTTTGTTTGAGCAAACTTAACAATTCACTTAACTGTTGAACTAAGTCGTCTACAAATTCTAAGTAATCTGGATCGTCATCAATAAACGATAGCTCGGCATTATTAACTCGCTCTTGTAAGCGCCAAAGTGACGCGAGTCGAGATTTCAGTTTAGAATCAGTCAACTCTTGATACAGTGAGCTTTCACAAAGACGGAATATACTAATAATCCCTTCTTGAAAACTTAAGCGGCATGTTCCTTGATAAATATCTTTATCCATCAATATGTGACTTTGCAATAAGTTGTCGGTATCAAATGCAAGCGTAATACGCTGACTTTCAATATGACTTACTTGTTGAGAGTACTGTAAAATTTCTAGTGCTAAGTGAGACTCAGTAATAAAACGGACTTTGTTGTTATCCATAGTACGAATAACATTAAACATGATTGTTGGGTGATCTAATAATATGCGTAACGTTTCAATCGTATTAAATTTTTTATCTGAGTGCTTTTGCCCACTTGATACCAAGGTGGTTTGAGTTGAGCTATTCTCGTTGCTGATTGCTTTACTGATAGCCACTTAAGCTTCCTCATTCCCTTGTTTTACTTCACTGGTAATCGTTTGGCTCTCAGTAATATCATTTTCAAGTACTTTACTTTTATTTACTTGTTTGTCAGCTATTTGGTCATCATCATTTTTCAAATCAAATATATCCGTTTGCCCTGCTTCGATACCAGCAAGTAAACCAAGTTGCGACTCTGTTGATTGATCATTATCATGTCGCAAGCTTTCATCAAGCGATGTAAATAACTCTGCGCCGCCCCAATAAACTAATGTACGCTCTTTGGAATAAGGCTTTTGTGTGCGCATGGCCCCTATTTCATGATAACGACCAATTTTATAAATAAGTTGTGAGCTAGCACTATGCGTTGATGCAGCGAATAAAGTAAAGCCACTCGATTTAATATCATCAAGTAACCAATCAAATTGTTTAACATCAACGGTCGCTACTTCATCTAGCACTAATGGCAGTAATAAATCATAACCACTGGCACGTAGACGTTTAAGTAATATTTGTACTAACTTTAGGTTGATTAATGCTGTGGTTGAATTGGATTGTTGTTTACTTTGCCACTGTGTTTGATTTCTTTTACGGGTTTTATAAGATAAGTTTTCAATAATCTTATCCATAGTTAAGCGCTGACTAACGGCCTTTACATTTGAACCACTACTTTTACTTGCGAATATTCCTGAATTGGCAAAGGCACGTAATCTTGCATAAAAATTATCTGAAATTAATTGTTCGGCATATAAGTCAACATGTTGTAATTCTTGTACTAGATTTTCGAACCGTTTATCGATATGAATTTCAACGCTGATACCGTCTAGATCATTAATACTGATTTGTGAAAAATCTCGATTAAGTCCAGTTTCAAAATCTTTAATATAATCGAAGTTTTGTTGTAATAAATTCATGTAACTTTGTACAGATTCATTATGCACATAAATCTGCTCATTCAGCATGGTTTGACGTGCTTCTAAATTAGTATAAACATCACTTAATGCTTCAAACGTTTTTCTAACAACAGAGAAACTTGGTGCTTCGTTCATAATCCCCTGTTTATCAACAATAATTTCTTCTAACACAAAGTTACATAAACCTTTTTGTAACTGTAAATTCAGCTCAGTTAACGACGCTAATTGCGCTTCAATATCTGCTAACTCTGCTGTTGTTAACGTAAATTGGCGTGGTGAGGTAATGGATTTTTCTAAAGCCTGAGCACAACGGGGATAACGCGTTTTTATGCTATCGGCTTGTTTTTGTAATTGCACTAAACTATTTACTTGATTAGCAATAGTTTGCCAATTAAGTTTTGCTTGCTCTGCTGTTTGTTGTAACTGACTTAGCGTAGTTGATGCTTTACCTTGTTCATCGGCTAGCTCTGTTGTTTTCCTTCGTACTTGCTCAAGCTCTTGCGTTACTTCTTCTAGGCTTAAATTATTATGTTCAAGATGCTTAAGCGTAAGTAACTCTTCTTCTGCAAGATTTATATCACGGGTTAGACGTTTGATCTCACCAGCATTGGCGATACTATTATTTTGAGATTGTCGTAATGCTTGTAACGATTGTCTATCTGCTTTTAAGTCAGCTTCTACATCTGTTAGTCTAAGTTTACTATCATCGTTAAGTTGTTGGGATTGTTGATTAAAGACTTCATCAAATAAAATGACTGCATCACTTTTATTTTCAAACAACTCTGCAAACTGATTGAAAGCTGCTAACTGTAGTTCAGTTAAATTTTTACCTGGGTTTGCTAGTGCTAAACGTTTATTTATTGCAGCGTATACTTGCCAAGTACGTTTAGGCAATTGATTACTTAAGGAAAATTCTTGGGTATTAATCCGCGTAATTAAACGTTGTTGCTCACTTTCATTCTGGTTAATACTTGCTTCAAGTTTAGCAATACGATTAATACTTGCTGTTCTATCTTGGTGTGCAGCTAAGTCTTCTTTCATTGTGGCAATATCGTCATTAAACCATTCAATAACGGTATGAAGTGGTTTATCTGGATAGCCAGCGAGAAGCAATTGTGCTTTATCTAATGCTTTGGTTAAACGTGTGTATTTAGTATTGAGTTTATTTTCTTCAATTTGCTCTGCTTTTAAACTAACTTTTATACTTTGCACTAATGCCTGTTGGTCTTTCAACTCGCTGCTAGACTCACTGACAACATTAGCAGCTAGTTGTAAATGCTTTTTCAGTTCACTAAGTTGGGTATTAAGCGAGATATAAAAGTTAGCAAAATCTTTGTCTGCCATTTGAAAACGAGAATACTGCTGAAAGTTTTCTTGTAGGCCTTGGTATTTGTTTTCTAAGTTAGAGATTTTGGTTAGCTCTAACTCTTGTTGTTTTAGTTCGTCGTGCTTTGATAGAAACTGATCAATGTTAAAATCTAAAATATCACTAGTGAATTTTTTATCCGCTTCGATGATATTTGCAACGGCTTTCGCTACACCACCGCTACCTGAATTCATTTCAAATAATAAGAGCACTAAAGTACGTAACGATTCAATTCGCGCATCATCACACTCAGCAAGTGGAAACACACTGTAACGCATATTCTGGGGCACTAGTTGCTCGTTCGCGTAAAGTAATTCTTTTAACTTAATGGTGTCTTTGATTGATACAGTATCTTTATGTAAACTTTTCAGTTGTTTAAAAACTTCGCTGCTACTTAAACTGTTAGCACGATAACCAATACCGTCTTCATCTCCATCAAGCTGCCAAAATAAATGACGAATTTGATCGAATGCTAGCGGTGTGAAAATTCGACTGTAACTTAAATAGCCAGTACTTGGATGTAGAATTTGGCAATGATTATACTCAGTGCCTGCATGTTGATGACTTACTTCTAAAATTAAGAAACTGTATTTACTTGGGAAATAATGATGATAACTTTCTTCATTGTCATAAAAACCATCATTTTTAGGGGTACTGAATGCAAATTTGTTTTTTGAATTCTTAAAATTGTTTTCAGGTAATAAAAATAATCGTAGTGAGTTTAATATACTCGATTTACCAATATTACCATCAGCGAGTAAAATAGCATGTTCATCTACCGGTAGTTCTACATAGCAAAAACCCGCTGAGTCAACGAGTACCATACGCTTAATTTCAAATTTGTATTGTGACGACATGTCTTACCTTTTTCTTTTTGTCTGACAAATTCAGTTTTGTCTGAACTCGACCTTTAATGGGTCATTAATTAGGTTATTACCAAGTTTTACTGACGTTTTAAACTAATGTGTATTAGTTATATACTATTTATCTAATTCGGTCTGACAAATAGACTTCTTGTTCCATAAACGCTCTAGTGTGCTGGAACGCATGAGCTAAATCAACCAAATCAAGTTGTTCTGCTAACTTAATTGCTTGTTGCCAACTCTCTGGTTTTTCTGGGATTTTATTAAAGTGGGTTTTTAGAAATTTCTCGTTGTTAACTTGATTGTTACTTGGCTGCATAAATAACAGTTCCGTGTTAATTGTATGTGCTTTAAATAGTTTGCGTAAAGTCGAAAACATGGTTAAACCACCAAGATCATAATCAAAACAGCATAATATTGTTTGATATTGGCAGAAAAAATCCGCATGTAATGCATTAGTTATACTATTACCGTGCCCAAAAGCAATATCAAGGGCCTGTAGATCATAATTAACATTTGAAGATGTTTCATCTAACAGAGCAGCTAAAAACTCATTGTATCGAAAAAAATTCTCTTGATTTTCAATTATTACTAAGGTTTTTTGGGGCTTAAAGCTCAATGCTAATTCTAAATGACTACACACAACAACATGAGGACATTTAGGTTTTTCTTGCCAGTATTGATGATTAAATGCTTCAGGAAACACCAACACGAAGCTCATTGAACTTTTATGTTGGTGTGAATTTCCTTTAACTGCGGCTTCAGCTCTATTCGTACTAGGTGTCGCTGCTGATAATAACTGTTCAAAACAGGCTTTATCAACAACTGTTACCAGAAACTTTCCATTGCCTTTTACTTTGCTGACACTAAAAATATGTCGCCAATTTTGCTGATGCAATTTAGGTAACAAGGTTAAAAAACGTGTAAAGTTTATTATTTTTCCTTCCTGGATTGCCAACAAGTATTGGTGAAGATTCATTAATGTTGTACTGTTTTCAACGGTTGTAATTCCAGCACTAAGGCAGGATCAATTCTCACATCAAACCAATTAATACGCCAATCTAAGTGAGGTCCTGTCGCTCGACCACTTTGGCCTACGGCAGCAACTACTTGTCCTTGTGTTACTTTATCGCCTTTTTTAACATACGAATCACTTAAATGTAAAAAAGTAGAGCTAACGCCCTGACCATGATCAATAATCATAGTTCCCCCCGAATAAAACATATCAGGAACCCACAGTAATACAGTGCCAGAAGCCGGTGCTTTTACTGGATCACCCGTATTACCGGCATAGTCTAGACCAAAATGAGGATTTTTAGGTACGCCATTATAAACACGTTGGCTACCATAAACACCGGTAATGGTACCTTCAATAGGAGGAATAAAGCCTTGAGCAAAATAATCAAGCGAGCTGGCAATTTTTCTAGCCGCTTTTACTTGTGTACTATCTTTTCTAGCACGTATAGCGGCTTTAGGGTTTGGCTGCATAATGCTTTTTTTAATGCCTTCAATCCGTTGAATGTTATATTCACGTTGCTCAGGTATTAATATTTTCTCTACCCGATCACCATTAATTGAAGTGATGACTAGTTTATGGCTTTGTTTATCATCACGAGAAAAGCCAAACGTGTAATCACCCTTAGCTGATACCATTAATGTTTTACCATTTAGCTTAACAGTGTCACTTGGTAATGTTTTACCAACAATTAAACCGCCCTGCTTAATAACACCTGATAAAGCGATATTTTTTGTATTCACTTTTTCAATTGTTTCAGCTTTATCACTCAAAACATTAGTCGCTGCTTGAGTTGGAGCACTTGTTACATAGCCACCAGCAAAAGTTAATGCCATTAGCGTTAAACGAAAGGTATTATTAATCATAAACAAACTAACCATGAACAATGGCTCCTTTAGCAACCCCTTCATACGCAATAACTTTAATGGTGTTATTAGCGAGTTCAGGGTGTTCTGCTTTTACTTGTCGTAAAATAAAATCAGCCAGTAATTCTACTGTTGAATCACAATCAACAACATCAAGAATTTTAGTATCAACAGCAATATCAAATCGCCCTTGTGGCGCATGATAACTAAAATATTGATGATCAGGGGTTAAGTCCTTCATTGCTTGAGCTGATAATTGAATGTCATCTACAGAAATTCTATCGGCTTCACTGGCAATGTAAATATCTTGCCAGCGTTTACACCAAGCAGCTTCTAAATTTGCATCTCTTTTATCATCAACTAATATTTGAATTTTAGAACGATGACCATGGGCAATACGTTGGCAATTACCATCATGGAGCTTTAAACCGTGAGTGTAATGATAATAATCGGTTGGGATATTTTCAGGACGTAATACTAACGTTAACCCTTCAACATTATTGGGTAACTGCGCTAATATTATTGCTTTTAAATGCTCAATTACTGCTGGTACTGTTATGGTTAAGCAATCAATTGCGGCAAAAGCACACGCAGGTGATTGTAAATAATAACTAGCAATATCACTTACAAAGTCAACTGTTTGATGACCGTCATTATAGGGTGACTCTGCTAAGGTTACCGCTTGCTCTTGCATTGGCAACAATAATTTATGGTCAACTGCATCGTCAATAATGGCTTTAATTTGCTTTTTAACGACGGCAAAATCAAGCACCATGCTCATTTCATTTAATGAGCCATCGAGTAACACGTCAACAATCCAGCTTTCACCCACAATACCGCGCTGTTTACACAGGTACGAAAAATCAATAACGGTTAAATCATCTACAAATAATTGCATTTTTTTCCTTAATTTACTTTTGGCTCTCAATTGTTAATTAGATTGCTTAGCTATTACGTTAGTTATTTAGCTAACCAACACAAAACTTAGTCTTTTACTTGCCACAAAATATCGTCATCGGCACGCACAGGTACAACAACGTCGTCACCAAAACTCATGGTAGCCGGTACTTTCCACGATTTTTTAACTAAGGTTATTTTGTCAGTGTTAATAGGTAATTGGTAAAACTCTGGTCCATTTAAACTAGCAAATGCTTCTAATTTATCAAGGGCATTTTCTTGTTCAAATACTTCAGCATATAACTCGATGGCAGCATGAGCTGAATAAACACCAGCACAACCACAAGCCGACTCTTTAGCATGCTGTGCATGTGGTGCTGAATCTGTACCTAAGAAAAACTTAGCACTACCACTTGTTGCTGCTTCAATAAGTGCTTGTTGATGTATATTACGCTTTAAAATTGGTAAGCAGAAATAATGTGGTCGAATGCCGCCTACTAACATGTCATTACGGTTATAGAGTAAATGATGAACCGTAATCGTTGCCGCAACATTGTTACTCGCTGATTTAACAAAATCGACAGCATTTTTTGTGGTGATATGTTCTAGCACTACTTTTAAATTTGGGTAGTTAGCAACGAGTGGTGACAATATAGTGTCAATAAATACTTGTTCACGGTCAAAAATATCAATATTGCAATCGGTAACTTCACCATGAATTAATAATGGCATACCAACACTTTGCATTGCGGCAAAAACATCTGCCATTTTAGCTATGTCAGTTACCCCAGAAGAAGAGTTAGTTGTTGCTCCTGCAGGATAAAGCTTAGCAGCAAATACAAGACCAGATTCTTTTGCTTCAATAATATCTTGTGCGCTTGTTTGATCGGTTAAATATAACACCATTAATGGTTTAAAATTGTCATTAGCTGCAACAGCCATAATGCGATCATGATAACTTTTGGCTAGTTTAGCATCCGTTACCGGCGGCACTAAATTTGGCATTACAATGGCACGAGCAAAATAGCGACTAATATCTGCGACGGTATTTTTTAGTACCAAACCATCGCGTAAATGTACATGCCAGTCGTCAGGACGGGTGATAGTAAGGGTATTTTCTGTTTTTGCTTGTGCTTTATTTGTCATGGTAACTCTCTTTTCTTTAACGTAACTCACTTAATAGTAAATTACTGATAAATTATTAATTTTCAACGCGCTAACAAAAAAATCCATAGTTACGCGTAACTTATTTGATGGTGATTGGTATTAGTAAATTAATTATTTTCAATTATTTCTTCATCATTATTTGCTAACAATGCTTGCAGTTGTTCCTTTAAATTAGGAGGCACTTTAAAAATAGTAATTGAATCATTATGAGGGTTATAAACGACATCTTGACCAAAGTGACTACGTTCAAAACTTAAACTAATGCCATTACCATAACCCGAATATTTCGTTATTTTATTAACAACGGTTTGGTCATGAGGAAAAGACTCTTCAATAGGATAAGATTGTTGCTGACAAAATTGATAAAAGTTTTGTTCATTACCATCACTATCAGTTGCTGTATGGCCAATGACTTTGCCAACTTCTTGCATAGACACATCTTGAGAACTTGCTTTTTGCTCTTTACAGTAATTAAGTAACTCTTTACGTGTTTGCTGTTTTTCATTTGAATCAAGTTGGTTAACAGCGACATAGTCTTCTACTGCTTGTACTAATGTTTGGGTTTGCTCTTTTGAATTTAAGCCTTCTTCGCAACCTAAAAAATCGAGAAAGAAATCAGAAACCTTACGTCCGGCACGTCCTTTAATAAAGGAAATATATCGGTTACCGCTAGCATTTTGCTGATAATCAAATAAATCGATACGCGCTGCTAACTGTAATTTAGTAGTATCAAGGTGTTGATCCGCTGAAATATTTAATTCACCATCAACACTATAATGCTCAGATACAGGAATCACGGCAACCAATAAGTAACGTCCACCCATATATTCATAATGACAAACAACTAAATAACCGGTTTCGTCTAGATCATATTTTTCTATTTCATTTTTTAAGGTATTTGCCGCTTGTGTACTAAAAGTATAAAAGTTTTGGCGCTCGCCTAAGTAACTTTCCATTAAATCAACAAAACGAGCAGTGACGGTATCGCTACTATCTATATCACTTTCGGTACTGCTTGCAGAACTACCAGGTGCAGGCATAGAAGAGAAACTACCATAAGCTTTACTGCCTTTAGCATTATAAATACTATGCAAACCGTCAACAAAAGCGGTTATTTTAGGCCCAATTTCTATACTCTCAGGCCCTAAGCGTAGTAAAACTTCGCTTGATTCTTCTTTTTTCGAAATAAAATGTAGTGCTATGTTAGAAATTATTAAACTCATAAGTAAGGGTCTATGTTAGGGATATATTAGTATATTGTGCAGGCATTTGATAAACTGCAAAAATATTATTAATCATCAGCAATTAAGTGTCATTATGCCCATTGTATCGAAATACTCAAACGAACGTGTAGAAAAAATTATCCAAGAACTTATGGATGTTCTTGTAAATGAATCAGCAACAACCGATTTAGCCTTAATGTGTTTAGGAAATACAATAACTAATGTTATTAGTAAAATTCCTGCCGACAAACAAAGTGCTATTGTAGACAATTTTACTCGCGCATTGAATCAATCTATCCAAAAAACTCACTAGTTTTATTGATAACTAGTGAATAATTCATTTTATAATTTCATCAGATAAGAAGAATAAAGTTCAATGGTCACTTTTGATACCAAAACCTATAGTAGAAAGCTGTTACATTTAATAAGTTGGAGCCATTGGTTCACATTTTTTAATATTTTTGCAGCAATAGCCCTCTCCTCTTATTACCTTTTCAGTGAAACTGCACCGACTACATTTTTAGGTCAAATGTATCTTGTTACTACTTGGGTTAGTCATATTGCTTTTCTAACCTTTATTAGCTTTGTGTTAATTTTGTTTCCATTGATCATTATTTGGCCTAATACCAAAGTGATTAGATCCAGTGCTTCAATAATATTTACCCTTGGACTGCTGTTGCTATTACTTGATGGTTTTATTTATAGTCGTTTGGGTTATCATTTAAATGCATCTTCCAGTGCTCAAATTTTTAGTTTGATTCAAGAAATAGCACAGAAAAATGTTATTTTTTATACTGTTAGTGGTTTTTTAGCTATTTTAATTTTAGCTTTTGAATTCACTATTAGTAATTATGCATGGAAGCACTTGAAAAAATTACAAAAAACGATTTTTGCTCGTTTTGTTATTTTTGGCTTAGTCGCATCATTCTTCTTTAGTCATTTAACTCATATTTGGGCTGATGCTAACTTAGATTACGATATATTACGCCAAGATACTGTATTACCTCTATCTTACCCTGCAACCGCTCAAACTTTACTTACCAAGTACGGTTTATTTGATGTTGACGATTATATAGAACGTAAAACAAGCCCATTATCGTTTAGCAGTGCTATTCCACCTTACCCAAGTTTAACGTCAGGGCAATGTGAAATAACTAACGCAGATCAGTCGGTATTTATAGTACTTACTGATGCACAGTTAAATACCGAGCAACTACAACGTTTTAGCAATAGAACAAGTGGTAATAGTTACCAATTTAATAACCATGTAGACTCGGCGCTAAATGATGAAGCCTGGTTTAAATTGTTTTATTCTTTACCAAATATTTATCAAGACGATATTTTAAAGCAATCCACTAAGCCATTGCTATTTCAAGCCATTGAAAAGCAAAATTTAGCCAGTAGTTTTACGTTAATAGATAAATCTGACGTAAACTCAATAACTGATCAACATAACGCACCTTGGTTTGTTTCTTTGTTTGACGAAAAGAGTCACCTTAACGATATATCGAGCCTAATTTTCGCTGATAAACTTAATAGCAAAAAGTTAGGATTACATATAATTTACTTTAAAAGTGCAATCAGTAACGATGTTGAAAGCAGTATCAGTAAGTATCAATTTGAGCTTTTTGTTGATGCTTTATTATTAGCACAGCAACAAAAACAGCAAAAAGATATTATTTGGATTAGTTCAATTGGAAATCAAATAGAAGATACCCAATTAATTACTAAGCCTGCATTACTGATAACACCTTACAAAAAAGCCCAAAGGCAAGTAAATAAGGATATTGTTACTAAGTTAACAAGCCATATGGATTTACAATCTACACTCATGAAAAATTGGCTTGGCTGTGATACTGAAGATAAAAAATATAGTAATGGTTCAGATCTTATTACATTAAATAAAGACCGTGTTATTGCAAATACTTCTGCGGCTGGTTTGATGGTATTTAACAAAGATAAATCTGTTTTTATTGATAGAAATGGTAATTTTCATAGTTATTCTAGTAAATTAAATGCCCCGATCACCGTAAATAAAGATTTTCCTTTAATGATTGATGGTGTTCACTTTATTAAACGCTTTAGTAAGCAATTAGAACAAGAGAATGAATAATACCAAGTCCATTAAGTTAGTTCCCACTCAGAGCTTGCCAGTGATTTGAGAACAAATATAATTTTTTACCTATAGTTATTCTATATGAAAGAAATTTTGTGCGGTTATCATATCACTGGAAAGCTCCCAAAGGGCGAGTCTAAAAGGTCTATATACCGCGTTATTGATTTTGACAAGGGAATAACCATTCTCTTCAATCAATGCCTTGCCTCTAAACCTTTTAACTCTTGCTGAGTGAGAAGAAACTTATTGGAATTGGTATAATTGTTCATTCGTTAGACGGTTAGTTATTATTGATTAACCGTTCTAATAAATGTCGTTGCATTCGTTTGAGAAACGATTATTATAGTCAGCGTAAATCAAGTGTACTTATGTTGATCTCCCCTAGATTAACATTTCTTTAGAAACATAAGTATTAGCTAATTAATTAGAACATTGCTTTACAAATCGGGGTATAGCGCAGCTTGGTAGCGCGTGCGTCTGGGGGACGTGAGGTCGCAAGTTCGAATCTTGCTACTCCGACCAAATTATAGAAAGCCCGTTTAATACGGGCTTTCGCATTTCTAAACAAGAATAAAAGCAGCCCCTTGTTATCTACTATTTCAGATGAATGTTTTTAAAAGCAAAGGTATGCTTGCTTATTCCAATAAAAATTATCCTTCGGGATTAACATACCCTATATGATCGAGTTATTATCTTGCTCATATAATTCTAATGGAAGACCATCAGGATCATGAAAGAATGTAAATTTCCTATTTGTGAATTCATCTATTCGAATGGTTTCTACAGCAATATGGTGTGATAAAAGATAATCGCGTACTGACTCAACTGATTCAACAGTAAAGGCTAAATGCCTTAAACCTAGTGCTTCAGGATAACTAGGTCGTTCTGGAGCGTTTAAAAATGAAAATAATTCTATTTTGCCTCCCTGTGGAAGTTGAAGGTCGAGTTTAAATGAGTCACGGTCTTTTCTATAGTTTTCAGCTAAAACTTCTAACCCAAGAATTCTTGTATAAAAATGCTTAGACTTTTCGTAATTTGAGCAAATAATTGCAGCATGGTGAATTGATTTAAGCAAACTATCTCCTTAGCTCGTCATGTATTGTATATTCTTATTCATTTATATCGATGCTGTTTATCAAGTTATACTGATATAGCGCTTGAGATCCTGAATCCAGTTCAGGAAGACGAAAACTGCTATAGGGTGGGAGTTGTATATCTCGTCATTCCGTAAGTGTATTAATACGGAATCTTTTTATACTTGAAACATGATGCTTGAGTTCCGGAATCCAGTTCAAGAGGACGAAAACTAATAACATTTTTATGTCTGTTTAATTGATGATTTGTTCGTAATCAATTAAACAGACACACAAAATTAATTGTCTTTGTTTAGCTCATCATGTAATTCAATATTGAGCTCTAACACATTCAAATCGCCATCTTTTTTATCAAGGTTTATCGAGAATGTTTCGTCAGATACTTGAATATATTTACGTAAAACTTGAAGGATATCTTCGGTAAGCTGTGGTAAATAATCTGGTTGTTTATTACGACTATTGCGCTCATGCGCAACAATAATTTGTAGACGTTCTTTCGCTTTAGAAGCAGTAGTTACCTGTTTTTCTTTTTTACGTAAAAAGTAATCTAATAGTGCCATGTTATCCTCCAAACATACGACTAAATATGCCTTTCTTCTCGGCAACTAAAAATCTAAATTCTACAGTTTCACCTAACAAGCGATCAATTACGTCTTGGTAAGCTTGACCTGCATCACTTTCAGTATCAAGAATTACCGGCTCACCGGCATTTGAGGCTTTAAGTACGGCTTGTGACTCTGGAATAACACCTAATAATGGGATTGAAAGGATATCTTTAACATCTTCAACACTCAGCATTTCACCTTCTTCTACACGTTTAGGTGAATAACGAGTTAATAACAAATGTTCTTTGATTGGCTCTAAGTTAAGCTCCGCTCTACGTGAACGACTGGCAAGCATACCTAAAATACGATCTGAATCACGTACTGAAGATACTTCAGGGTTTGTTGTAACTATAGCTTCATCTGCATAATAAAGTGCCATCATTGCACCGGCTTCAATCCCCGCAGGTGAATCACAAACAATAAAGTCGAAGGTTTTACCAAGTTCTTCTAGTACTTTACCAACACTTTCTTTATTTAATGCATCTTTATCACGTGTTTGTGAAGCCGGTAAAATTGACAAACTACTTACACGTTTATCTTTAATTAGTGCTTGATTTAACGTAGCTTCACCGTTAATTACATTAACAAAATCGTATACTACTCGACGTTCGCAGCCCATAATTAAATCAAGATTACGTAAGCCTATATCAAAATCTATCAAGACAACTTTATGGCCTTTTAACGCTAAGCCAAGACCAATGGCAGCACTTGATGTTGTTTTACCAACACCGCCTTTACCTGATGTAACCACTATTATCCGTGCCATAGACCGAATATCCTTTTAAATTAAAATTAAATAAGTTTTGATGACGTTAATTCAGTGTCAGTCAAATGTATAAATGCTGGCGATCCCCAATGTTCTTCCATTGACTCACTTAGCCAATAGTTACCATTGATTGAGACCAACTCAGCTTCAAGATTTTGGCAATATATTTGTGCTTTATGATGACCTTTTGCACCGGCTATTGCTCTACCGCGTAACGAACCATATACATGAATGTTGCCATCTGCTATCACTTCTGCACCGGCAGATACCGAACCAATAATCACTAAGTTTTGATCTTTAGCATAAATTTGCTGGCCCGATCGGATTTGTCCTCGGTGAACTTTATCAGAATATAAATGCTCAACAACTTTTGGTGCTTCTATTGCCGTTTCTTTTACTTCACTCTTTGGTGCGATTGTTGATTTTGGTGGTACATTGGCCTTTGCTGTATTAACAAAAGAAAAGCCCAGTTCTCGAATATGAAAACGTTGTTCTTTTGTTACTGCGCCAGTAAAACCAACAAAAGTAAAGTTGAATTCTTCAATTAATGCTTTTACCGCTTGGTAATCAATTGAACACGAAAGTTGTTCAATATTGACCACAACAGGTACGAGATAAAAAAAGTCAGGGGCTTGTGCGACTTTTTTTGTTAAATCAGCCCGAATATCAGCTAATTCAGATGATTTTAAATGTAAAACTGATAGGGTAAAACTTGACCCTTTAAATTCAATACTGGCATCAGCCATAATAAAGGTGATCCTAAATAACGCAACTCAATGTATATATATGCAATTTACCTTATAAATGCTGCTAAGTATAATGCAACGTGACAAAAAGTCGCCAAAATTGCCATTATTTAATTAAAAACAATAGCAATTCTGAAAAGTGAACGTAATGGATTTAGTATTACAACGCGCTTTTTAGTTTTGCAATCAAGGCTTCTTGGCCATGTTGATAACGACTAATTTCATTATTTGCCATAAGTAGCGAATAACTTAAATTAATTGATGCCACCAATAAAGTGCGCTCTCTACTAGCTGCGGACTTTTGTTGCTTAATGTCATTACACATAGCAGTGAGGTTGTTCACAGCCTGTTTTAAATCCTCTGCTTGTTCAGCTGAGCAAGAAAACTGATGTTGCTTGCCCATAATTTCAATGCTGAGTCCATTAGAGTCTTCGGCTAACATTAGCTTAGCTCTTCTACACTTTGTAATTTATCTAGTAGGTTTGCTAAAACTGTACTTGTTTGTTTTTGCTTTTCTTCACCTTCAAGAGCTTCTAATTGCAACATTTCATTTTCTTCAACCAGCACTGATTTTTGCTTTTCTAATTCAGCCACTTGGCTTTTTAGGTGGTTATTTTTTTCAATGATTTGTTCAATCAGTTGTTCGAGTTGTGGGAGAGTATTTTCTAACATAAGGCGCTCTGGTTAACTGTATAATAAATAAAAGCGCAAACTTAATCTAAAGTGAGAAAAAATGCTACTCTTTAGCGTAATTATTAGCTGAATTTTTGTAACAATTTTCAATTAAATGCTTGTATATGTTATTACGAACAAAAAACAAACGTTTAGCGTTGAATTTAAACAGTTAATAAGAATGGCTATCCAAAAAATTTAGGTCCATAGGGCAAGAGTAAATTAGGTTATATTTAAGGATTTTTTAAAGGTTCAGCACATGTTGTTTAAGGATTTAACTTAAGTGAGTAAATAGATTTTCAATATTGACATAAGTTAAAAAAATTTATGCACAGTGAATAAACAACACTTGCTTGATCAAACATTTTCCTTCATATTATCCGCGTAAACAAACAAGGATGTTTATTCTTATGGAAGATGATGAGCTCGACAGTCGTGATAACCTCTCGGCAAATATAATACTTGGTATTGCAACCCCTGAAGAAGTAAAGATATTTAATCAATTAGTTGATGAATGGAATAGAGAGTTTGGGCGAAACTCTTCTGAGTTAAGTTAGCCGACGAATAAAGCCGCACGTAAGATAATTCTCTTGTTCAACGTTAATAGTAACAAATCAGTAACTATTAAAGAATAATTGCTATTTATTAGTTTTATTTAATCGATTAAGTTGATATCTAAACCACTTAATAGTCTGACCGCTTCGTAACGACAAAAAGTCGCGTTTTTAATAATGTTGTTTTTGATATTAATATCGTAATTTTCTGCTTCACTAAAATTCACACCAGTAAGATTAGTATTGTTAAATAAACTATCTTTTAAATCTGTACGATTAAAACTGCCGCCCTTTACATTAGCTTCTCTAAAATCTACATCATGTGCTCGACATTCTTCAATGATGATTTTTTCTAATGCTAATCCATAAAAAGAAGATGAGTTAATCAGACATTTTTTAAAAATTAGCGGTGCTGATAGCATAAGATCACGCCAATGGGCCATAGTCCAGTTAACGCCAATAACTTTACAATTATCAAACGCAATATCGACAAATGTACTATTATTTACAGTAACGTTGTTTAGGTTACAGTCTAAAAATGTGCAATGAGTAAATTCACAATTCATAAAAATAGCCGCATTAAAATCACAAGACTTAAAATGACAGTTATAAAACTCTTTGTTTGAAATTTTATGTTCGGCGTATTTAATATCAATGAAATCTTGATCATGAATACTATTAATATCGTTTGTTAAATTTTTCAATGATTTTTATCCTGATACAGTTGATTGAAGATAAAATATAAAAAGAACGTAAAACGTTCTTTTTATATAAAATTCACATCGACATGACGATATTACAATGATTGAGTTATCACTACCGATGTAACTCACCTGCTCTTTCTGGCTGATAAGTTATCTCTTTAATTATCACTTTTATCAACCCGCCACCAGGTTTTGGCCATTCAATTTGATCACCTTGAGAAAGACCCAGTAATGCACTGCCAACAGGTGCTAGAATTGATATTTTTTCGCCACTAGCATCAATATCTTTTGGGTATACTAAAGTTAACAGAAATTCTTCTTGAGAAGACTCAACAGAGAACTTAACGGTTGAGTTCATTGTTACTATGGTAGGAGGCACTTCTGAAGGCTCTACAATATTTGCTCGCGCAAGTTCTTTTTCAAGTTCATTTATACCAACTAATCCATCATTGGGTAATGATTCGATTAAATCATACAATCTGTCTGCATCTAATGATGAAATAGTTATTTCTGGTTGTTTGTTCATTTTCGTTCTCTATAACCTATAGTTTTAAGTTTTTTAACGAGTCTTAGTAACTCGTTTTATTCTTATTTGTGGATCCTATATATGGGATCTTGATACTCTAACTGTAATGATTTTTTTAAACAATCTATTAATAGCGACTAAACATGAATAAATTGTAAGTAAAGGATCATTTATTATATAAACAAGATAAACCGTAATAATTATTATTTAAAACAATAATTATTACGCTACAATGAGTTAGCTTATTCCTTAATTATTTAATAAAGAATAACCAAGTGACGATTAAACGTTAGTATAAAGCGGTTAAGGAGCATTTCTTTGCGAAGGATCCCTTTTAAAATCACTAACAGTATTGTGTGGATCAATTTTATCTCGTTGATTCTTTGTCGCTTGAGCCCACCAATCTAATTGGTTAAATGTTCGACCAAAGTAATTAAACCAAGCTCTTTGATCTTCATGTGCTTCTATCGCTCCATCTTCGGTTAGTACTTCTTGTGCTTTAGGGATATGAATCATTGCTGACACAGAAAGACAGCCTAACTCAGAAAGAAATGTTCGCATTCCAATTGCCGCTCGCATCCCTCCCCATTGGCCTGCTGAATAAGTAACAATGGCACTGGGTTTATATGAAAATAAAGAACTACCAAAATGATTGAGTAAATTTGATAGTGCTGGGCTCATAGAATGATTATATTCAGGACTGACCATAATAAAGCCATCTGCAGACTCAATTTTTTCAGCAAGTGAAGTTAAGGCCGCAGGGGCTTTACTGTTCGCATAAGAAAAGTATGGTTTAAATACAGACTCTAGTGGGTAATCTAACGCATCTATCAATTCAATTTCGTGATCACTAAATTGAATATTTAGACAATCTAAACAAGCTTTAGCAACACGTAAACCAAGACGAGCTGGTTTTGGCGGTGTACTATCACGTGTAGTGCCCAAAAATATTAAAAATTTCATTTAAAACTCCTTCTATTAAATGTGTATGTTTTTTTGTTATATTTATTAACGTCTATTAAATCAAGCGTATTTATAAACGGTTAGTCTAAATACCATAGATACACTAACCCCCCTAACATTATCCCTATAAATTTTATGGTTATTAAAATAAGTGATTGTGTAACAAAATCCAAGTAAATTCGTATTTTTTCACCAAATGATAGAATTTATTCTTTCAATTAATCAAAAACCTGGCTATATGGTCAGCTTTTTGCTTGTAGTAAGTCACAATTTTATATCAGATTAGTGATTCATTAACATATTAACAGTAACATCTTGTTTTATAATGATATATTTAAAGTAAAATCATTGGTTATTCTTTAAACGCTCCATTTTGTTGCATTTATCCCGTAAACCAAGCAGGTATTGCTCGTTGTTGATGCACTAACATTGCCGCTTCTTTTTAAGAAATAGGTTGGAACTTTATGAAAAAGTTAAAATATCGTTATACATTATCTATATGTACTCTTTTACTTAATATAATTTTAATGCCTGCTTACGCAGCTATTGAGCAAGAATTATCACTTAAAGGAGATAACTACCAAATACCTGCAATATTAACATTACCTGATTTTAAATCATTAAAACCATTCCCTGTTGTTATTATGTTGCATGGTACTGCTTCAAATAAAAATGAAGTGGGTAATTTATTTAAACGCTTAGCAGAAAAGCTCGCCAAACAGAATGTTGCTTCTATACGTTTCGATTTCGCAGGATCGGGGGCAAGTAGTGTCGATTATAAAGTTTACAACCTAGAAAACGCAGTAAATGATGTAGTTAACGTTCATCAGTTTATTCAGCAACAAAAGCGGCTTGAACACAAATCTATTCATTTATTGGGGTTTAGCCAAGGAGGTCTCATTGCCCAGTTAGCAGCAGTTAATGAGACATTACCTGTAGCCTCCATGGTTACTTGGTCAAGTGTCACTGGCAATGGTATTGGTAGCTTTCAGCCATTTTTTACACAATACGAACAAGAAGCAATAAATAACGGCTTTGCTGAAATAAATTACCCTTGGCTCGATAAACCATTAAATTTTAGTCATCAATGGTTTGAGCAAATACGTAATAATACTAGTCTTACTCAAATGGCTATGTATCAAGGCAGATTACTCGCTATAGCAGGAGATGCAGATAAAACAGTGCCTTGGCAAAACTCTCTGTCATTAATAAAAGGAGCAAAACAAGCTCAAACATCTCTGTATTTAATCAAGAATGCTAATCATATATTCAAGGTATTAGCTGACAATAGCGCTGAGTTGAATAATGATCAATCCCTTGCGGAGGAATTATTAGCGATAACAGCACACTATTTTATTGATCAAACTAAACAATAATTTAAACCGAGTTCAGGTTAAATAGTAAATCAAATAACATTAAAATATGACAATTAACCAAAGGATACATTAATGAGAACACTCATTTTTACACTTGCTTTATGCTTCACCTCTGTAGTTTTCGCTAAACCCGTAATTTTTGACAATGATATGGCAATAGATGATTGGGCGGCATTATTATTTTTACTTCAACACCCTCAGGCTGACGTAGTTGCTATCACTATCTCATCAAGTGGCGAAAGTCATTGTTCTCCAGGCCTTACCAATACCAACTCATTACTTGACCTGTCAAAATATAGCCGTGATTCCGTGTTAGTTGCTTGTGGCGATGATGAACCACTAGACGGATATGCCGTATTTCCAGATGCGTGGCGAAAAGACTCTGATACATTATCCGGTGTAGCCGTTAAGCCAAGTAAGCGTAAGGCTTCGTCTGAGCATGCAATCGAGATTATTCACCAAGCAATTAAAGAAGCTAACGAGCCTGTTATTATTGTTGCAACAGGTACGCTTACCAATATTGCCCAATGGATAGAAAAATATCCTGCAGATATGAAAGAAGTATCTCGCCTTATTATTATGGGCGGTAATGTTGACGCACCAGGTAATATTATTGTACCTAATTTCACCGATGGCCATCCGAATGTCAGTGCCGAGTGGAATATATTTATTGACCCATTGGCCGCAGACAAGGTGTTTGCTTCTGGTTTGCCGATTGAATTAGTTGGTTTAGATGTAACAAATTCTGTTAGATTAACCGCTAAAGTTGCCAGTGAATTTAAGAAAAGTGTCACAACGCCTGCTGCTCAGTTTTGGGATCAAATATTAGATAAAAATGATTGGTTCATTGAATCAGGTGAATATTATTTTTGGGATACTTTAGCGGCAATAGTGGCTGTTGAACCAGAATTATGTGAAGGTGAAATGGGATCATTTAGTGTTGAGCATAAAGCTACCGACACCCCTTGGTTACCAACATCACAACTTGATTTTCCTAAAAAACGTTGGGATGGACAAGACCGCCAACATCTTGATGCACAATGGGCTGGTAAGTTGATAAAGTCTGATAAATATCCTGCGATTAAAGTATGTAAGAAAACCAATCCGAGTAAAGTATTCTCGTTATTTTCTGAAGTTTTAAATCGTCAGTAAGCGTATAACTCTCCAACAATCTCCGTCTATTTATGACTAGTTAAGTTTATAAATAGACGGTTCATACTGCACACTAATTTCGCGCTACTAAGATTGATATTCAAAGGTTTTTACACCTTCTGGAATTTGAAACCAATCTTGTTTTTCACTAACCCACAGATGCGCTGTAGGATTTATAATACGGGTATCAGATAAATTAGTAGGCTTAAGTTTTAATTTCTCTGGATCTTTAGGGTCGTAATGATAAATTCGATTACCACAAGTAACACAAAATTTAGCTGCACTGACATTGCCACTGTCAGCAAGGCGACTCCAATCTTTCATCTCCCCCTTAAATACAACAGTGTCAGTTTTTACCATAGCCGTAATGCTAAATGCACTAGTTGATAATTTTTGACATTCGATACAATGGCAGGCAATGACCATCAAAGGTGGCTCTAGCAGTTCATAGGTAACGCCGCCACATTGGCAAGCGCCTTGAATAGGGTATTGAATATTTTTCATGGTTTACTCTCTATCATTTAAGTTAAAATAAACCACGTTTAATGGCTTAACGTTAATAATTTACAATTTGATTGATTTTATTATCCATAATTAAGCCAACCCATTGACTCAGCATATTTTAGTAGCATTCCACTACACATAACAACAACAATTGCCCTCAGATATGCAGGATTGATTTTGAATAGACAATGAGACCCTGCCCATGCACCCAAGACTTGACCAAGCATCATGGTTATTCCAATTGCCCAAACAATATGACCTGCAATTATAAATACAATTAAAGAGGCAATATTAGTCGCAAAATTTAACGACTTGGCAATTGCCGTAGCAGAGATTAAGTCATGACCTCGACACGAAACACCCGATAACGCAAAGAAAGATCCCGTACCTGGACCAAACATACCATCATAATAACCAACTAAAGGTACAACAATATTTTTGTACTTATCATACGACATTTTAGATTTACTATCATGTATCGCTGGATTAGGTGAAATAAGAAAATATACAGCAATAAATATAAGTACGATAGGAATAACAAATGACAAGACTTCAGTATTTATGAACTGCACCGTGATGGTGCCTACAGTAGCCCCAACAAACGCCATTAACATTAAAGGTTTAACATGCTCCCATTTAATTCTTCTGTTTTTTATCATCATATAGGTCGCAGTTGCTGTCCCCATACTACCTTGAAGTTTATTAGTCCCTAAAGCGGTTAAAGGGGGAACACCACTTAAAATTAAGGCGGGTATAGAAATAAGTCCGCCACCGCCAGCTAAGGTATCAATTAAACCTGCTACTACGGCGACTAAAAATAACAGAGATAATAATTCAATAGATATATTAGCGAATTCCAATTAACTGCCCTTCTCTTTATCGCGTTATAACAAGGTAATAATATTTATTGTCGTATTTTAATCATAAACATTATTCAGGTAATACGACATTTAAGCTACTGAGTAAATAGTAATAAGCGACAACGGTTAAAATACCAAGTCCTAGTACTAATAAGGTTCGATACTTTGCCCCGTGACGATGGTTATTTTTACGTTCTGCATGAGAAGCAACATCCATCATTTCATCACCAAAGTAGATAGATAAGAAAGTACCTAATGCACTGATTATTAGAATACTCCAATACGGATATGGCTCTGATAGAATATGCTTAAGTAACCTTGTTATAAACGTTAAATCATAAGTGTCTGAGCTAGATGCGATATAAAAAACATTAATAGCAATAGCCACAAACCAGAGTACTATTTGCGTATATGCCATTTTAATTTTAAAAAGTAATCTAATAGGAAAAGCAAGAATAAAGCCTCCATCTGCAACTGGCGTACATAACACAAAGAAGCTCCAGGTTAAAATAGAAACACCTAAACCAGTAGAAGCATCATATTTCCAACTCATATACAAAAAGTAGGCAATAATGATGGATATCAAGGCTAGAAATTTTAGTAGTGATTCTCCGTGTGTTTTATGTTTAGGATTAAAGGCTATTGTATTCTGATTGTTTTTAAACACATGCATTCCAACTTACTGAAGTGATCTTTATATTATTGATTAAGCCAAGCAATGGCGTCGTTTTCTTTTTCAAAGTACTTAATTTCACCTGACATAAACCAGTCAGCGACTTTTACTGAGAATGCTTGCCATTTTTTATTACCATAAAGCGCGACCTTATTAAAACTAGTACCGTGTTTTAAACCAAGTTTTAGATCATCCCAAGCAGCTCTAAGCTCCCAACCGTCTAATTCCGTTCCATCAAATAAAACATTAACGGTAGGAGTTCTCACTTGAGTTAACATAGATTCAATAAAGGGTGTAATTATTTCATAATCTTGATGGGTTAGTTTGCCTTGAGCCTTTATAAAAATAAAAAAATCATTTTCGGCTCTTTCCATACCTATTGATAGGCCATGACGTTTACTATGCATTTCGATCCTCTCCAATTAAAATATAATAATCAACGTAAGTTAATATACCTGTTAGTGAAAGAAATCACTGTAATTTAAATTTATGCTAAAACTAAGGAAAATACACTTAACCAAAGCAACTGGAAACCATAAGAAATACGCTGATAAATACCTGGATTAGTTTGAGTACGAACGGCCCTAGCCATCGCAAATAAATAATACACAGCAGCGACTACAGAAACAATTGAAAAAATTTTAAAATGCAAAGGGATAAGCGCTGTGGTTGGACTAACAGCAACTAATATGGGCGCGATAACTAATGAAAGTAGCATAATAAAACCCGCCCAAGAATGTATTTTGCAATGAAAAGTTGGGGTTTTAGTAAAAGGATCGGCATCCATTGGGAAGTATCCTGCAATCCAAGTACCAATACCATGAGCAATAACAAGCCAACCTGTCATGTTTATTAATATTGAGACGTTTGGAATACTCACTAGATACCAGCCAAACAAGCAAAATAAAACGCCTAAAGGGTAATTATTAATTAATGGTGATAATTTTTCAGTTGGACTACCCGTTGCACCAAGTTCACTACAAAATTGTTTAGAATGGCTGTAACCAGTATAAAAACAACTTGCGACATAAACCCCAATGATAATCCAAACACTTGCAATTAAACCTGAATAAATCGCAATATTTTGAAACATGAGCGCTTCCCTTATTAGTATATAACCTTAAATAGACATGAATATTGACTAGATAAACTATTGAGTACCTAATACTTAGTGAATTATTTATATCGTAAGATCTCTACTTACTAACAACTGATGCCAGATCTTTTGTTAAAAACATGCTGTAAGGATCTTCTTGATAATCTGCAAAAGGCTTACATTCTTCAAAGGCAAAATTTTTATATAGTTGTTGAGCCGGAAGAAATGCTGTTTGAGTCCCTGTTTCTAAGCTAATTTTAGTAAACGATTCCTTTTTCGCTATCGCTAACATGTGCGTTAATAACTTAGCGGCAACGCCCCTTCTCAAAAAATGCTGTGATGTTCGCATTGATTTAAGTTCAACATGCTTATTATCAAGCTTTTTTAACGCGCCACACCCAGCTAATTGATCGTTAATCCAAGCAGTAAAAAAAGTAACCTCCGGTGCCTTTAATGAAGATAAATCCAATGCATGAACACTTTCCGGCGGAGAATGCTGCAACATATCTTCGTGATGTTCTTGTAATAACGTTTTAACCTCGAGGCTTTCAAGGTTATCAATTTTAATTTTCATTTATCTACTTATATGGTTAATTACATTTTTCTACACGCCAAGGTGGATTGAGGCGATTTTCTCCAGCCCAGTATAGCTTTATTTTATTACCTGAAGGATCGTGTAATATCGCTTCTCGCCATAAATAGCTTTGATCTGTAGGCTCTTGGTCAAAATTAATACCCCGCACCTTTAAATCATTAACCCAGTTATCCAGCGCTTCATGTTCAAAATAAATGACGGCACTGTTGGTAATTTTAGCTTTTTCTAATAATAGTGAAAAACTTGCACCACCTTCGGGACACTCAAAACGTGCATAATGTGGCGTATCAACAATTTGTGTAAAACCTAAAGTTCGATAAAATTTTGTCGATACTTCCATATCGTTAACAGGTAATGTAACTTGATTTAAGTTCACTTATCCTCCTAGTGGTTGTTTACTTGTAAATACTTACTTGTATAAAGCACTTAACTTACTAATTACTTTAACATTATCATGGGAATTTTCTATATTTTTTTGTGTAAACCAAATAGGCTTAATTCCTGCGTTTATTGCAGGGTTAATATCTTTTTCAAAATTATCACCAACCATGGCTATATTAGCTAAGGGCGTATTGAGTTTATTTAAAATAGATGAGAGAAATTCAGGACTTCCTTTTAAAAACCCTACATTTTCTTGACAAAAATAGCCGGTAATAAATTGACTTAAACCAACCCGTTCAAAGGCGAACTTAATTTCTAATTCAGTGGAATCAGCAGCGCCTGTCGCAATATATATTTGTGCCGTTTTAGCTAATGTTTCTAATGCTTCTCTAGCGCCATAAACCGCCTCTACTTTTCCCCACTGACACATTTTTCCACTAACACCCGGGAAATCAACCATTAAAGTATCTCCCCAATCAAAAAGGTATACCTCAATCATTATGACTCCATGCTTACATAGTTAGGAAGCGCTTGAATGTTATTTATCCATTGTTGAATTGCTGGGTATTCACTTAAATCAAACCCTCCTTCATGGGCAACATGAGTGTAGCCATAAAGAGAGATATCAGCAGTTGTTAAATCATTGCCTACCAAATAAGGTGTTTTTTGCAATTGCCCTTCCATTACTTTAAGCGCTTTGTGACCACCCGCTTGCTTTGCTTCATAATCAGCTTTACGATCTGCAGGTAAACCTAGGTATTTAGCGATAAACCTTGCTACAGCAATAAAGGGCTCATGACTATATTGTTCAAAAAATTGCCATTGCTGAATTTTAGCAACATCAAAGCTATTTTTGGGAATAAGTAAGGAGTCAGTAGCAAGATAATTGATAATGGCATTAGATTCCGATAAAAATCGACCATCATCTAGCTCAAGCAATGGAATTTTTCCATTCGGATTCTTTTCTAAAAAAGACGCTGTTAGTGTTTCGTTCGCAAGGATATCGATATTGATCCATTCGTGCTCAATAGCTAAAAGCGAGGTGAGTAATTTTACTTTATAACAATTACCTGACTGACTATCTGCATAAATTTTCAATTGGATTTCCTTAAGTTAACGTACACGATTCAGTAATATAAATAACTCTAAACAATCAATAGATATAATCCTAAGAATTGAAGCAGTAAAATTATCATATCAGGGCGAGAAAATTATATAAAAAAGGCCATAGTTTATAAAACTATGGCCTATTAATTTATCAAAATTATTAATTACTTATCAAGCGCTTGATGAAATGCTTTGATAAAGGCATCATAGTCTTCATAGTGTGGCATATGCCCTAACCCTTCTAATTCAATTAGTGTCGAGCCTGCAATGCGATTCTGAGTATCTACACCTAACTGTTTAAAGTTACCTAGCTTTCTAGTTTCACCCGCTTTCATCCAACCTCGACCAGGACCTGTGGTATCTCGCGTACCAATAATAATTACCGTGTCATTTTTAATTTGAGAAAATCTATCAACAATATTTTCTGAAAAAATAGGTCCGTAAGTTAGCGCATTATTCCAAGCAACTGTTTCCCAGTCATCACCGGCAAGCATACCTTTTAGAGGAATTAATAGTTTTTCATATTCGTCAGACCATTTACCATCATAATAATTTTTCTTCTGATAATTTCTTGCTTTATCCAGTGTTTTACCCAATTCATTTTTATAAAAAAAGTTAACATCTTTAAATTCAGTATATTTACCATAAGCTTCTAAGCCAATAGGATTAATCAAAATTAACTTATTAACGTTATCTGCATAGTTAGCGGTATAGGTTGTTGCAACCATGCCGCCCATGGAATGACCGACAATATCGGCTTTGTTAATGTGTAAACTATCTAATAGCAGTTTAGTGTTTAACGCCAACTGACCAAAGCTATATTGGTAGTAGTCAGGCTTTGACGATTTACCAAAACCAATTTGATCAGGAATAATAACTCGGTAATTGTTGTTAAGTAAGTCGTTTGCAACGCTTTCCCAGTAGTAACCAGCAAAGTTTTTACCATGTAACAAGACTATTGTTTTTTTTGCGTTTTTATCACCAATGTCCATATAGCGCATTTTTAACATTTTATTTTGAGAATTAAAATCAAATGTTTTTACTTCAAACGGATATGCAAAGCCATCCAGTTCTTTATTGTATTTCACAGTAGGAGCCGCGAATGCCTGTGACATTGCAACAACAATAGAAAATAAAATAAAACAATACTTTTTCATAAAATCTCACTTAATAAATGGGTTAATGCTTTAACTTGTTATAAATAGATGAATCAAGAAAATTATTTAATTCACGTCATTATAAGGTCTTATTCATTGAAATATTTTCTATTTTTGTAAAATATTATTTGTTGTTGCTTGTTTTTGGACTGAGTAAGCAGTTATTCGCTTTATCACATTTTCCTAATACCCATTTCAAACCTTGAATAGCGGTGGTTGGAAATGCGGTCGCATGATCTGCTTGCGGAATAATCATTAATTTTACATTTAAGTTATCTGATTGCCAATTTAACATTCTTTTATAAAACTCTTTGGCATCGCCAACCATATTGTAGCCAGCCCCGAATTCAATTGTTTCGAGTTCACCAATGGCAATAAATACATTGGCGTTAATGGCTACATTTTGCTTAGCAAATTCTAATTCTTGCGTAAAAATATACTCATTGTCCCACCAATAGGATGGACTACCTAAAATATAGTTTTTAAACATACTTGGTTTATTTAATAGAATATAAGTGCCAAATAAACCACCAAGGGAATTTCCAATAAAGGTTCGATTAGTTGGGTCAGTACGATACTTAGTATCGATATAGTCAAAGACTGACTTTTCAATAAATTCAGCGTGTTGCTTGGCCTCGCCCGTTTTATCTTTCCACTTTTTATTAAATGTTGGTGTGTAGTCGCGATTTCGGCTCGACGAACCTTTACTGCCTTTAGCATACGAAATACCAACAATAATTGCTTCTTCCATAACTGCAATGTTCATTGGATAACGAGTTGCGCCTGACACTATCTGAAATTCGTAATAAGCATCCGTTAGATAAATAACAGGATATTGTTTCTCGACTTGTTTGTTATAAGAAGCGGGAGTTTTTATAAATAAAGGGTAAATTAAATTTGTTGCCGGATCATTAATGTCTACCACGGTGCTTCGAGGTATATTAAATGGCGTTGATGTTACTGCGTCTGCAAACACAGCAAAAGAAGTAAAGAGTAAAAAAGTGAATAATGCTTTCAATGTATGTAATTTAATGTGAATGTCCTTTTAATATTTGCTTTTAATATTTAACCTGAACTCGGTTTAAGATGTTTTTAATCTATTGAAATTATTAATAATATAACTATATTTTACACTCTAACTTAATAGTTTTTCTTAATTCAAGGCAAATTTCGCGTCAATAGCTAGTGTATTGCAAGTAAATTTAACGATGAAGTAAGGAAAATAACCATTAGAGAAGGATTTATTAAGCCGAGCTCAGGTTTTTAATAATCATTTTAGTTAACATAATATTGCGACCTTGAAAATCTATCATAAACTCTTGTTGAGCAACAAAACCAAACTTTTCATAAAGTGCAATTGCACGCACATTTGACTTCAAAACGAACAAAAACGCATTACTTGGCAATTTAGGAACAATATAGGACAGAAGTTTAGCAGCTACCCCTTTACCTCTTGCATTAGGCTCAACAAATAGCCAATTTATTTTTCTTCCTAAATAACCGCAAAAGCCTAGAATCGCGCCATCTTCATATACATAAACATCAGAGCTATCCAATAGCGCTAATATGTGTTTATCTTCAGTCCAAGGCAGCAACGAAAACTGACCTTCTTCACGATAAAATTCGTCAGGATGAGCAGTATTATATATCTCTGCTAGTTGTTCAAAATCGTCATCTTTATATCGTCTGATTATCATTGTACTACTCATTACAATAACCATAAAATATGGCCAATAATGTAGAATTTAAAAATAAATAAAGACAAAAATCAGTCTTTATTGGTTACGCGTTACACAACTAAACGCCAAGTAAAGCTAAGTGTTTAATTTTTTTGTAGCGTAATGACATTGAAATACAATGAGATAGCTCATTTATAGGCAAAGTGCCATCAACATTTAAAATAATCGCACGATTACCTTCATATTTAAACGTATCACCATAAATTTCTTTAAATGTTTCTACTAATGTTGTTTTACAGTTGAAATAAATACCAAACTGTTCGGGGGATTTTGCTTTCCAATCAATACGAATAGTACTACCGATATTAGATACATAACTAGGCTCGCCCCATTTTAACGTTTCTTCTATACTCGTAATACCTTCTTGCTCAGCAACAGTTAATATTACTTCACGTATTTGTTGAAGTAATTTATTAATATGAGGAGGATAACTTTCAAATTTTTTCTTTACTATTAAATCCATTTTAAAACCATCCATTGAAAAGCAGAGAATTTATTCATCACCAGAGTCATCATTAGTATTCTTCGCTTTGATTGCGCCAACAGCAGACCATGTTGAAACACCATAAGGTACTAAATAGGTCAGTAAAATTTTAAACCCATCTTGGCTGGAAAAAGACAAATCTAATATTTTTTCTCCATGATTGATAAAAGCCAACATAGTACCAACAAGCACAGCAACCTTAATAGCTCTAATAACAACAGCACGTGAACAGGCTATGGCAAAAAAACTTTTATTTACCGAGGTTATCGTTCGATCAGTCAAGAGACTCCTTACTTAGGTAGATAATACCGTAATGCTTTAATTTGATTTGGGCTTTTTGATGGTTTTCAGAATATCTCGCCAGCTAATTATACCAACAGGAATATTGCTACTATCAACAACGGGTATACAAGAGATATTATTATCTAAAAATAATGCGATAGCATCATGAACACTTTGCTCTTGTTGAATGCAGATAGGATTTCTGGTCATTATTTGATGAACTTTTTTATTTAACGTTGCAACATCATTCATTTTTTCAGCAGCAGTACCTATTTTGGGGCTGATAGCTTTCAATAAATCTCTATCAGAAACGACGCCAAATAATTTATTATGTTCAACGACCAGTAAATGATGAAACTTAGTATCTGAAAACTTCTCACCAACAACGGTTAGATTGTCATCGAGCTCTATGGTTATAACGGGAGAAGTCATTATCTGTTTAACGCTCATTATATTCTCTCTTAAAACTCTACTATGCAATTATGTGAATTACAGCAGTAATTATGTTGTAATTCACATACCTGATGGAAGTTAATAATGCATCGCTAAATAACCACCTATTAATAATATAGACTATCAAAAGGTGGTTTAGGCTAATTCAACAAAATTAAACATATGACTCGTTGCTATATTGACCATTTATTCTAGGTCGGTAATTGATCGTAGATCGGTGTGTCATTTAACACTGCATCCCAATTACATTTACTATCGGCAAAAATATGTGCTTGAGGTGTAATTTCTATATCAGTATCTAAACAACCCGCGGGCATTATAACGAGATCACGAGCTTCTACATGCAAAGGCATTAACGAACTACAGGTAGCGCAAAAATTACGCGCAAAATTAGTGTCTGCATGTCGATAAAAACTCAAATTTTCTTTTCCGCTTAACCAATTCAATTTAGCGCCTGGGGCAAATACATTAGCACAATGCGCTGAACCCGATGTTTTTCGGCAGAGGCTACAATGACATAGGAAGAATTTTTTAAACTCTCCTTCCATTTCAAATTTAACCGAACCACATAAACAAGAGCCTGAATGAGTTTGTGTCATTTTATATTTCCTTCTAGATTTATTTTTATAGTTTTATCTAAGAGCGTGTTATCTATCAATAAATTTCATAGTAAAATATTTTTTTTTAGATTAGTAGCTTATTTTTTTCATAAAAACAGTGAATAACTAGGTACTACCTAGTAAAAAATTGTTCACTTAATAATAAACCTGACACTCTACTCACAATTTTGGCCGTCAACGGTCTTGATTTTAATACTGCTTGTGAACCAAAACCGACAAGTAAATATACGATTGCAGAGCTAAAAATATGAATTAACCCTAAGACAATAATTTGAATTGATATCGACCATGATGCTGTTGAATCGGTAAACTGAGGTAATAACACATGAAAA
This sequence comes from Colwellia sp. 5_MG-2023, assembly GCF_030547795.1. Taxonomy (NCBI): domain Bacteria; kingdom Pseudomonadati; phylum Pseudomonadota; class Gammaproteobacteria; order Alteromonadales; family Colwelliaceae; genus Colwellia; species Colwellia sp. 5_MG-2023. The sequence continues at coordinate 58,613 of NZ_JAUOPW010000017.1, forward strand.
AGTAAAAAACTTTTGGATTTAGTCCACTAACACATGTTCCTTTTGTTAACCAATTTGCTTCATGTGGTTTCGGAGGATCTTCCTGAGTACCAAAAGCTTTATGATGAAAAACTATCTGCGATACCAGGTGTGCAACGCTTAATTTCAACAATTGTTATGAAAAACGTAGTACCAGAGAGAGCGTACCCAATTTTATAGAAAATGTTGATAGAGATAAGGCTTGTAGATAAACATTATTTACCTGTGCATGAGTTTATAATAAGTTTAATTTGGTTTAATGACGAACAGATAATAATAGTTAGCTAATCGTTAAGATTTACAAGCCAACTATTATCATCAATATTACGCTATCGCTAAGCGTGATTATTCTGATGTTGTAGGATCGATTATCGCTCTCACTTGTGAAATTGAATTAGCAGGAAATCCCCCCATATCCGCATGTTTTTTCACTGACTCAGCATCAGGTGCAATGTATACACAATAAATTTTATCATCGGTCACATAACTATGTACCCATTGAACTTTAGATCCGAGTTCTTCTAATACACAACAAGATTTTTGAGAAATCCCTTGTAAATCATCTCCGCTTAGCTTTCCAGCACCTTCAATTTCTCTTTCTATTACAAATTTTGGCATGATATCTTCCCCATATTTAAATTGATTCAAAATAAAAATTAACACTAATTTTACGCAGTGGTGTGTAGAATAATTCGAGCTTGTCTTATTAGTTTATAATTGCGTTGAATAATTCTAACTAAACAACTCTAACGCGATTATTTTATTTTCACAATAATAAAGCTTAAGGCTTATTTCAGGTTGCTACTCACATCAGTAGGTATCTAAGTGAATTACAATAAATTTTCCATTTCTTTAATGAGAACGACATGACACCCCTTCACTTTTACTCATTATAACCTCCTATTCTAAAAAGAATTAGCGTATATTAGCTGGCATAATAAACATAGTATTAAACAGAATGGACAATAATGAATAAGCAACCAACCTTGTTAGATCGTATTACAGTTGAACCTAATACACCGGCGACAGCGTGTGTTATTTGGTTACATGGTTTAGGTGATTCAGGCGCCGGTTTTGCACCTGTGGTACCTGTATTAAACCTGCCTAAAGACCATAGTATACGATTTGTTTTTCCTAATGCACCAAAGCAGCCAGTTACCATTAATAATGGTTTTGTTATGCCTTCTTGGTACGATATTAATAATAACAATTTGCATAATAGAGCTGACATGACTGGTGTTCTTATATCTGAAGCCCTAGTGCGTGCATTAATCAATGAACAAATAGATAATGGTATTGCTGCAAGTAATATTGTTTTAGCCGGTTTTAGTCAAGGCGGTGTGATGAGTTTGTTTACCGGCTTACGGTTTGAACATAAATTAGCGGGTATACTTGCTTTGTCATGTTATTTACCAATAAAAGATCAATTACCAAGTGAATTAAGTGCAGCCAACAAAACAACAGCAATTTTACAACATCACGGTGAACAAGATAATGTGGTTCCGTTATCTTCTGGTAAAATGGCAAACGAATTAATGAAAAATAATGGCTATAATACGCAATGGAAAACCTATCAAATGCCGCATAGTGTTGTACCAGAGCAATTAAATGATATTGGGCTTTGGCTAACTAAGCAGCTTATTAAGTAATTACCTATCGAGTAATGAGCTATTGAGTAATCATTTAACTGAAAAGTACATTTTAGCGCTTGATAACGGCACACAAAGTATTCGTGCTTTGTTATTTGACCTTGATGGACAATTAGTGGCTAAAAGTAAGGTTGATATTGAACCTTACTTTTCAAAGCAACCCGGTTGGGCTGAGCAAGAGCCTAATTATTATTGGCAAATGCTAACAAAGGCTTGTCATGAACTTTGGCCCAAGCTTGATGAATTAGCGATTAAAAAATCACAAATTAAAGCTGCTGCACTTACGTGTCAACGAGCGACTATGGTTAATCTAGACGCTAATGGCTTACCTTTAAGACCAGCAGTTGTGTGGTTAGATCAACGAGAACAAAAAACCTTAGATAAAATGAGTTGGTACTGGCGAGCTCTTTTTAACTTGGCAGGTGAAAAAAATACCGTTGCGTATTTTAGAAGTCAGGCTGAAGCCAATTGGATTAAACATCAACAACCTGATATTTGGCAAAAAACACATAAGTTTATGCTACTGTCAGGTTTTCATAGTTTTAAATTAACAGGAAACTATGTTGATTCTGTCTCAAGCCAAGTTGGTTACCTTCCCTTTAATTTTAGAAAGCATCGTTGGTCAGTATCATTAGATTGGCGCTGGCAAGCACTGCCGATTACTAAAAGTATGTTGCCAACATTAATTCCTTGTGGTGATGAATTAGGTAAAATTTCTGAACAAGCGGCAATTGATACTGGTATGCCAAAAGGCCTACCACTTATTTCAGCAGGCTCAGATAAGGCGTGTGAAGTATTAGGCTCTGGCTGCTTAACTCCTAATGTTGGCAGTTTAAGCTACGGCACCACTGCGACTTATAACACCACAAATAATAAATATGTCGAAGCAATCAAACGGTTACCTGCTTACCCTGCAGCAATGCCAGATAATTATAATACCGAAATTATTGTCCAGCGCGGATATTGGATGGTCAGTTGGTTTAAACGTGAGTTTGGTTTAAAAGAGCAACAAATTGCTGACTACCAAGGCATTATGGTAGAAAGCTTATTTGATGATCTACTCAAGCAAGTACCCGCAGGGTCTATGGGGCTCATTTTACAGCCATATTGGAATCCCGGTATAAAAACACCAGGTCCTGAAGCAAAAGGAGCAATGATTGGGTTTAGCGATGTTCATACTCGGGCGCATATTTATCGAGCAATAATTGAAGGCATAGGTTATGCCTTACGTGAAGGAAAAGAATTATCAGAAAAGCGATCAAAGGTTAAAATAACTAAGTTAATGGTCTCTGGTGGCGGCTCACAAAGTGATGAAGCTATGCAAATTACTGCAGATATTTTTGGTATGCCGGCGCAACGACCGCATACATATGAAACATCAGGCTTAGGAGCTGCAATCAATGCAGCAGTTGGTATTGGCTTGTTTGAGAATTATCAAAGTGCTGTAGAAAAAATGACCCATGGTGGTGATGTTTTCACACCAATAGCAGAAAACAAAGCAATATATGATGAGCTTTATCGCGATGTATATCGAAAGATGTATGTTAGATTAAATCCTTTATATAAAAGTATTCGTAGCATAATTGGCTATTCAAAATAACATGTAGAATACGAATATTACGAATTTAATGTCGCTTAATAAAATAAACTCTATTAGATTTAAATATTATTTATGTCTAATGCTCTATTAGCCATTAACTTACGTGTTATAGCAGGTATATCTGTATCAACTTCTTCATTTGAATCAATAAAAGTTAGACTTTCATCAAGATAATCCTCTTTTATACTTGTTGATGCTTCAGTGTTTATTTGTTTATCAACATTAGAGTCAATACCTGAAGCAACAATTAAAATTTCTATTTCTGAAGAAAGATTAGGATCTAAAGTGACTCCTGGTACTATCAGTACAGATTTATTGGTGATTTTTTCTCTGATGTGATCAATTAAGCCATTGTAAGTCGAGAGCTTAGGCTCAGATTTACAAAATAGCTGAAAAATTATTCCTTTAGCTGTGTCTATATTCGCGATAGAAACAAGCGGATTATTTAAAGCCTGATCCAGAGCTTCATAAGCTAGCTCTTCGCTATCGGCTTTACCCACACCTAAAATTGATTCGCCTTCATAGGAAAGAATACTGGAAAAGTCATTTTTATCAACATTCACATAGCCAGTTTCAGTTAACATTTGCACTAACGAGACAAGTAAATTTTTGAGTACTTCATTACTTTGATTAAAAGCTGAAAATAAACCAACACTTTCCCCTAACCCTTTTAGCAATAGATCATTAGATAAAGTGATATAAGCATGAATAGGCGCTTTAATTTCTGCGATGCCTTGTAAGGCGAAGTCCATACGTAATTCACCTTCAGATTCAAAAGGTAGAGTAACAATTGCCAAACAATTAATATTCAGTTCTCGCGCTATTCTTGCAACTAACGGACTTGCTCCGGTACCTGTACCACCACCAAATCCAGCAGTGATAATAATAATATCGCTTCCTTTAATAGCATTGAGTAATAAGCCCTCACTTTCTTGTGCTGCTTTTAAACCAACATCTGGATTCGAACCTGCGCCATAACCTTTAGTCAGATCTTCTCCAATTAATATTTTATTTTCTACTTGCAGAGAGTTGAGCGCAGCTAAGTCTGTATTAATGGCAATTAAATTAACACTGCTAGCTAAGTTATTTTCATACAGCATATTAACGGTATTACAACCACAGCCACCAATGCCAACAACAGTAATTAATAAATCTGGATTTGCATGAATCAATTCTTTCATAACTTTTCCTAATCAATACTTGGTCACTTTTAAAATTTATTACCGAGAAATCGTTAGGATTATATGTAGAATATAACCAATAAATTTTTCGATTTGAGATTATTAAACCCCATCTATATTACTTCATTATAAGGATCAATTTTCTAATCTGCCACACTATTTATAACTCTAGCGTTATAAATAGTGATTCAGTTTAACGAATAGTCGAATAACTAAATTAAAAGCTAAATTTACTTATTCGATTATTTTTTATTCTTTTCAATAGTCGTTTAAAATGAGAGTAAACGTTCACTTTTTATACCGCGGAGTTATCAGGGTTATCAATAGTGAGGTAAATAGGGTTATCAGGGTTATTTAACAATACTAGTTTAGGGTTATTGGGGTTGTGTAGTTATTGACCTTTAGGGTTACAAGAGTTATGTTTAATTAACGATCAAAAATTGTACAAGGAATGAAAAATGAAATATGTTGTTGTTTTTGCTAATTTACAAAATTCGGCATTATATCAGGTAACAGTGCCAGACCTACCCGGTTGTAGTGTTAGTGTAGAATCTATTGATTTAGGATTAGAAAAAATAAGGCAAAGCATTAAAAGTCATTTGGCTATTCTTGCTGAATATGGGGAAAAAATCCCGTCAGCTTTAAGCATAGAAAAACATAGACAGCAATATGCTCTCGACAATCCACATACATATTCTCAAGCTTTTTGGGCTATTGTGGATATTGATATCAGTGCATATTTAGGAAAAAGTCACAAAATTAATGTTACGCTACCTGAATTATTGATAAAACAAATTGATGAACGGGTAAGTAAAAGTTCACACTACAAAACCCGTTCAGGCTTTATAGCCAGTGCTTGTTTAATAGAGTTAGGAAAACAATAATGTTGAGTTTATTAAGTATTATGATGAACTAACCTTTTAAAGCACTCACCTACCCTTTCCGCCAGTTTATTAATATTTTATCTTTGTCGATGGGGAAATATAATTATGTTAACTACTTAACTTAACAACCAAGCCTGAATATAAACGATAGGTTGCTGGGTAAATATTATTAGGTTTAAGAAAATCTTTATAATGCTCTGTCATAGCAAACCACTTATCTTTACCTGACAAGCCTCGATTCTTCTTTTTGGGTAAATGATTGGCCCCTAAGCCTTTTAGCTCCCTCGCTAAATGAATAACATTTTTATAATCAAGCGTAACATCTTGGCATTTGTGCGCCACGATATTTGAGTGTGATGTATTAAAATATTGGTCAAGCTGCTCTTCTGTCTTAAAATCAATAACATGTTGATCATCATCTACTTTTTTCCATGATGATTTTAACTCGTGTAATGTACCATCAACTAAGGTAGTAAAAACAATGGTGCCACCTGGTTTAAGTACTCTTAACATTTCTTTAATGGCAATATCAAGCGGCTGACACCATTGCAGCACTAAATTAGAATATATAAAGTCGACAGTTTCGTTTTGTAAGGGAACTTTATGTGCATCGGCTTCAAGCCAAACTATATTTTCATTTCGACAACTTTTTGCAAACTCAAGCATTTTTTTAGAAAAATCTAACCCTATAACTTGGTCATAGGATGATGCTAATACATCAGTAAAAAAACCTGTGCCTGAGCCTAAATCAAGTACGGTAAGTGCACTTTTTTTGGGTAACCAAGGCATTAAATGTTTTCCAGAAAAACGTTGTAACCTAGCTGAAATATCATAAGACTTACTAGCGGAGCCAAAACTCTCCGCTATTTTTATTTTATTTTTATTATTTAACTTTGTTATGCTCATTTACTTAACGGCCTGTTTAATTTTTACTTTAACTTATTGATATACTAGATAATAAAAACATGACGAACGAGTAACACGTAACCAAATTAATGGTGGTTGAAATCATTTATAGGAAAATTTATATTAAATAACCCACCTTTAACCGCGCAATATTATTATCTTTATATTTTCATCTAGAACTACACAACAATACTTTTATGACTGTCATAACCCAATTGAAAATATGGTCGTTACTACCGTTGAAATAGCATAATAGCATTTGCCATGATAATGACTTTGACTACCTATATCGTTGTTCGAGTAAGTACTATATTGTTCAAGGGAACAAAATAATGCCACATTTACAGCAAAGCCACTAGAGAATAATTATCATTTAAATTTATTAAAAGGTAGATAAGCTTTATTTTCTGAAGTTTTATAAATATAAAAAAACCTCTTATTCCAACCTAACTTGCTATGTGATCATTTCTACTGGTTATAATAACGATGAAGTTGCCCGTTTTTTACATATAAAATTGTTCACTTAATTAATGAAGTTGTTATTGTTGTACCTATTTACTTGTTAATTTTCATAGGGCGACAAAGATTTTAATCAACAGTTTGCTTCGTAGAATAAATCTTTATATTGGTCATTAACCAAAGATGTTTTAAGGGCGAGCTCTTGTGATACGCTTTCATCAGTAATTATTTCAGTATTGATACCGAGTTTGCTAAATAATAGTGAATCTTGATCTGTTTCCGGATTTTGAGTAGTTAGTAACTTACAACCATAAAATATTGAGTTAGCCCCCGCTAGGAAACATAAAGATTGCATTTGCTCATTCATTTCGGCTCGTCCTGCAGACAGACGTACATGTGATTTTGGCATCATGATACGTGCAACTGCAATACAGCGAATAAAATCAAAACTTTCTAAATCATCAACATCTGCTAGTGGCGTCCCTTCTACTTTGACCAACATGTTAATTGGCACACTTTCTGGCTGCTGGGGTAAATTTGCTAATTGTACTAATAGTGAGCATCTATCAGTCGCACTTTCTCCTAAACCAACAATACCGCCACTGCAAACTTTCATACCTGCACTACGTACATGTTCTAATGTGTCTAGCCTATCTTGATAAGTACGTGTGGTGATAATTTGATCATAATGCTCTGGTGATGTATCAAGGTTGTGATTGTAATAGTCAAGTCCAGCATCTTGTAGTTGTTTTGCTTGCGCTTTATCTAACATACCTAGAGTCATACAAGATTCTAATCCTAAGGCCTTAACTCCTTTAATCATCTCTAACACTATTGGCATATCTCGAGCTTTAGGATTTCGCCAAGCAGCCCCCATACAAAAACGCGTTGACCCCATTTCCTTAGCTTTTGCTGCGGCTTCAAGTACTTTTTCTAACTCAAGTAAACGCTCTTTTTCTAAATTTGTTTTATTACGCGCACTCTGTGAACAATATTTACAATCTTCAGGACAAGCACCAGTTTTAATTGATAATAACGTACTAACTTGAACTTCATTTGCATTAAAATGTTGTCGATGAACCGTTTGTGCTTTAAACATTAAATCATTAAAAGGAAGATCAAATAGTGCTTGAACCTCTGTTACAGTCCAATGATGGCGAAGGTTGTCATTATTTTCTGAAGTAGCAGGAAGAATTACTTTTGACATGATTACTCGATTACATCTAATTAAATTAGCGAATAGTCTAGTCGGCGCCTCTTGCTTGTCAATACACGCCAACCATTTACATTGACATCCGTGCAAATAATAAGCATATTATTCATAACTGAGTTAACATTTTTGGAAGGTTAATTTATTTCAATGTTTATGGCTCTCCCGAAAGAGCAAATACTGATATAAAATCAGTTATAACATGATTCAAAAAACACTATTCTTGGTCGTTAAAATGTGTTGTAGAATTATTAATAGCCATAATAAGTTAATAATTAACAGGAAATAAGCACTATAATTTGTATTATCACTACGCCTTCTACTTCGGTATTTATCTATTAACGTAGATGTATAAATTCCCGCAGCACTAAACCAGATAACAAGATATAAATATCCTGTTAACGGTGTTAACCAAAACTGTCGCACTTCAATATCATGGTAACGTAAAACGCCATAATCTGTTTCGGGGGCAACGAAAAAAGAAATAATCACTGAGAAAAAAAAAGCAAGCCAACTACAAGCCGTTAATGTTCTTGCTAATGAGTACCAAAAGTCAGCCGACTTTCTACGTTCTTTTATTGGTCGTCTTTGCTCTATTTTCATCATGTTTCTACTTTTTTAGCCAATATTATTATTTTTTTGAAATATAGTTTATTAATTTAGTAAGTTTTACTTGTTAAACATAATAGTCACGGTAACATAACCACCTTAAAAAATTCAGTACATTTGATACAATATAAGAGGTCATTACATGTCAGTTATAGCAATTACTGATGTATTAGCAGGCAAATATCCTGTTAATGAAACTATCACCGTACATGGTTGGATTAGAACTCGCCGTGATTCAAAAGCAGGTATTTCTTTTTTAGCAGTTCATGACGGATCATGCTTTGATGCAATTCAAGCTATCGTACCGAGTGATCTTAATAATTATCAAGATGATGTTCTTAAGCTAACTACGGGCTGTGCTGTTAAAGTTACGGGTATATTAGTTGAATCACCGGGTAAAGGTCAATCTTTTGAAGTTCAAGCAACAGCAGTGGAAGTACTAGGATTTGTTGAAGATCCTGATACTTATCCAATGGCTGCTAAACGCCATAGTATTGAATTTTTACGTGAACAAGCGCATCTACGCCCACGTACAAATATTGGTGGTGCTGTAACACGTGTTCGTAACTGTTTAGCCCAAGCTATCCATAGATTTTTACACAGTAAAGGTTACTTTTGGATCAGTACACCACTTATTACCGGTAGTGATTGTGAAGGCGCCGGCGAGATGTTCCGTGTTAGTACTTTAGATATGGAAAACTTACCACGCAATGACGCTGGTACAGTAGATTACAATAAAGACTTTTTTGGTAAAGAAACCTTTTTAACCGTTTCTGGCCAATTAAACGTTGAAACTTATTGTAACGCGTTATCAAAAGTGTATACATTTGGCCCAACATTTAGAGCAGAAAACTCTAACACTTCTCGTCACTTAGCCGAGTTTTGGATGGTAGAACCTGAAATCGCATTTGCTAATTTATCAGATGCTGCCGATTTAGCAGAAGAAATGCTTAAATACGTATTAAAAGCTGTGTTAGATGAACGTGCTGATGATATGGCCTTCTTCCAACAACGTGTAGATAAAACAGTTATTGAAAGATTAACCTCTGTTATCGAAACAGATTTTGTTCGTTTAGATTATACCGATGCTATTACTATTTTAGAAAACTGTGGTAAAACATTTGAAAATCCTGTTTCTTGGGGTGTAGATTTAAACTCAGAGCATGAACGTTTCTTAGCTGAAGAACACTTTAATGGCCCTGTTGTTTTACAAAACTACCCGAAAGATATTAAGTCTTTCTATATGCGATTAAATGATGACGGAAAAACTGTTGCCGCGATGGACATTTTAGCACCTGGCATTGGTGAAATTATTGGTGGTAGCCAACGTGAAGAACGTCTTGATGTCTTAGATAGTCGTTTAGAAGAAATGGGCTTAGATACTGCTGATTATAGTTGGTATCGTGATCTTCGTCGTTACGGCACTGTACCACATTCAGGTTTCGGCTTAGGTTTTGAACGTTTAGTTGCTTATGCTACTGGTATGCAAAACGTACGTGACGTTATTCCGTTCCCAAGAACACCGAATAACGCTTCGTTCTAGTAGCTATTAATAATGTAGGTTGGAATTTATTCCGACTATTTATGTCGATATCTTGTTAAACAAGAATCATGTCGTATTAAAGTACAACCTACATTTATTTCCAATAAGTTACTTTTTCTTCAAAACTCTTACTGGCTTTCAGTCCTTGTTCTTTACAAGGTGTTCCAATATATAAAAAACCTATAATTTCATCTTCTTTATTAACACCTAAGCCCTGTTTTACTTGTTCATTAGAGGCTAGTTCACCTGTACGCCATATTGCCCCAAATCCTAAAGTATAAGCTGCCATTTGCATTGCATGAGCACAGCAGCCAGCAGTTATTAGTTGCTCCTTAGTCGGTACTTTTTCATGTTGAGTAAACTCTGAGCTAATGACAATTACCATTGGCGCTCGAAATGGCATTTTTGCAATTTTTTCAAGGTTAGCCGTTTGTTGATCACTGCTAGCAACAAATAAATCGCTTAAACGCTGTAATCCGTCATCGGTTATTACCGTAAAGTGCCAAGGTTTCAAACAAGCATGATCAGGAACACGCATACCTGCGGCTAAAATTTGTTCTAATGCTTGCTTATCTGGTGCAGGTGAAGTAACTAAAGGGTTAGACTGACGCTGTAACAGTAATTCAATGCCTTTCATAAATAAAATATATAAGTTGGTAAACGATAGTTAAGTGTATAACGACCATTTCTTTTACGCACGACTTTATTCAATAAAATAAATCATTTACTCTTTGTATTATTGCTTGACTTAACACGTAAGCAACAGCACTATAATTTACCTATTAAGTTTAAGCCATTTGACATTTCATAGGTTACTTAATACGGAATCTTATTTAAAGCGCTTTGTAATAGTAAGGTTCTAAATGACATGTTTAATACATGATGACGGTTTAATACCTAATAAATATATTTTAAAAATTAAATAAGTAATTACCATAATGAACGTTTTTCATACAAAGCAAGCCTTGGTGCTCAATCAAAACTTAATTTTGTTAACGCGATGTTGGCAAAGTCAGGTTATTCGACTGTGGCCAAATTATGCGGAGCGTTCAAGTTAATAATAGATAGTTTAGTTAACCATAATATTCAAGCCGCAGAAATCCTCTTTTGCGGCTTTTTTATATTCCAACTTTTATTGTGATAAATAAAACATTCCGTAAAAGACACTGTAATCAACAAGAAATAATAAAAAGGAGCGTCAAATGCAAGTGTCTATTGCCTATATGGTAGTTTTGTTAATCTGGTCTACTACCCCCTTAGCTATCGTTTGGAGTAGTGAATCAATCAATCCTACTATGGCTGTTCTTTTACGCATGCTGATCGCAGTAGTGTTAGGTGGCCTTATTATAGTTACCAGGAAAATAGCATTTCCTTGGCACCCAAAAGCGGTACGTTTATATGCTTTTTCTGCGTTAGGAATATTTGGTGGTATGTCATTCTCTTATCTTGCGGCGGGGTATTTATCTTCAGGAGTTTTATCATTAGTTTTTGGTTTAGCCCCAGCTTTCTCAGCTATCCTAGCACGAAGGATACTTGCAGAGCCTAAAATATCAGTGTTAAGAAAGTTATCTATGGCACTTTCTTTTGCTGGGTTAGGTTTAGTCTGCGCCAATAATTTATCATTAAGTTCTGACAGTATTTATGGTTTTATATTTGTTTTAATCGCCGTATTTTTATTTAGTTTAAGCAGTGTATTAGTTAAAAGTGTGTCATTAGCTATTCACCCTATGGCAACAACCGTTGGCGCACTGGCTTTATCTATGCCTTTATTTATTATCAATTGGCTTTTTTTGGATGGTAGTCTTGATACCGACCAATGGGAGCCAAGATCAATATGGGCAACATTATATCTAGGTATATTCGGTTCATTAATTGGCTTTGTCGCTTATTTTTTTGTATTGCAAAGATTAACAGCAAGTACCGTTGCCTTAATTACATTAATTACACCTGTTATCGCCTTAAGTTTAGGCGCAGTACTAAATAATGAAGTGATTCATAGCCAATTAATTGTTGGTGCACTATTAGTAATATCTGGATTGGCTATGTATCACTGGGGGGAGATTTTTGTTGTTAAATATCAACAAAAAAAAATTATACTTAGAAATAATGTAATGGATAAAGAGTAAACAACAATCATCAATAAGCAGCTGATTTATTTTGTTATTTTCCTTAACTACTATTTTGCTCAGTTGGCAAAGGAGCGTTAATATCAATTCCTGACAAATAGGTTATTCTAGAATGATCTGAACATTCATCTATATTGGTATCATCGCGCTCAAACCAGTTAAATTGATTTATTACCGGTATATTAGCTTCAATAGGTTTGTTAGAGCGAAAAAGTTTAGGTAACTTAATATTTGAAAAGTTCATAATGGCAATGTCCTGTCCTTGTTACTTGATAAAGCCGCGCCAACTTAGGCGCGGTTAAACTGTTTAAAAATGTTTAGTTACTTGCTACTAACTCTTTTAAAACAAGTTTATTAACAACATTGGTAACATCATTTGTATTCATTGCGATGGCAACAGCTAGATCACGCTCTGATTCCGATGCTACATTACCTTCCAGCGTAACAACGCCCTTATCAACTTCTACTTCGATGTCTAATCCACTGATCTGTGATTCAAACAACAACCTTGTTTTAACCACTGTTTCCACTTTAGAGTCCTTGAGATTTTGCATTATCTCAACATCTTTTCCTTGTGTATTATTATCATCAATAACCGATAACATATTATTAACTTTGGTGACACCTTCAAGAGAAGCTACCAGCTCTTCTGCTAAAGCTTTGTCGACAGAGTTTTTCACTTTACCTGTTAGAATAACGGTACCGTTTTTAACGTCGGTATTAATATCGAAAGAATTTAAATTGCCGTTAAATAGCAGTGTAGATTCAGCTTTTCCATCTATCCATGCATCTTTAGCATTATCTTTCCAAGTGTTTTCTGCACTAACATTTAAAGAAGCTGTACTAATAGCAGTCGCGATAATAATTGAAAGAGTTGTATTTTTCATATTTGTTCTCCTGTTAAAAGTTCATTAGTACTATTGCGAGTTTGATGCCAAACTTTAACGCATTGAAATATAATGAATAAATATAAACACTCAACAAAATCATCAAGCAAACAGTGTAACTATTACTGATACATTGGTAATAGTTACACTGTTGGAATTTTTAATCATAGAGTAGATAGGTCCGGCAGAAATATTACACTAAATGATAATAATGCTTGTATTTAATAGTGAAAACACTTGAAATACGTAAACATAAACAATAAAGCTCTGAAATTAAAAGAGTAAGACAAATATAATGAGCTTATACTAGTCTTAAATAAAGTTAAGGAGTTAATGTGTTAAAAGTATTATTGGTAGATGATGATACCGAGTTTACTGAAATTGCCTGTCAAATAATTGAGTTTTTAGGCCATGATATTAGTATCGCTAGTTGTCTGGAAGAAGCCTATGAATGGCTAGAAAACAATACGTTTGATCACATTCTTTTAGATTTTATGCTGCCAGATGGTAGTGGCTTACACCTAATAGATCACATTAAAAAATCAAACGATACCCCTTATATTACTCTAATTACTGGGCACCCTTTAGTTAAAGGCTTACTAGCTGGCTTATGCGGACCTAAAGTTAACTATATTGCTAAACCCATACAACGTGAAGACCTAGAGCAAGCCTTAACACGCCAGTCAAAGCAAACTAGCGAAACAAAGCATAACAGCACACTAGCTAAAAAACATTTTGATTGCCTTATTGGTGAATCGGCCGTGATGCAAGAAATGTATACTATGATATCTCGTATTGCGCTAACCAAAGCAAATGTGATGTTATTAGGTGAAAGTGGCGTAGGTAAAGAGTTAGTGGCGCAAGCTATTCATAGCGCAAGTAATTTAACAACAAAAAACGATGCTGAATTGGTTGCAACTAACTGTGGCGCATTAGCAAAAGACTTAATCGCTAGTGAACTATTTGGGCATGAAAAAGGCGCATTTACTGGCGCAATTACCAAAAAAGATGGCGTATTTTTACGTGCCGGTAATGGTACATTATTTTTAGATGAAATAACGGAAATGCCCATTGATATGCAACCAAACTTATTACGCGTACTCGAAAGTAATAAAATAACCCCTTTAGGTGGAACAAAAGAGATTGAAGTAAACTGCCGAGTTATTTCTGCCACTAACCGCTCTATTGAAGAAATAGCACAAAATAAAGTGTTAAGAGAAGATATTTATTTCAGACTGGCTGTTTTTCCTATTAACATTCCACCGCTAAGAAAACGAAAAGAAGATATTCCGTTATTGGCCAGAGTGTTTCTAGAAGAATTAAACGAAGAATATAACCGTAGCTATGAATGGAGTGCCGAACAAATTCAACGATTAACTGACTACGACTGGCCAGGAAATATTAGGGAAATGCGACACGCGATTCATCGTGCTTTTATTATGTCTGATCCCGACAGTAACAGTTTAGCTTTACCAAAAGACTTTCGTTCGCCCTTCTCGTCTATCACAGAAAAACAACATAATTTAAGTGCAGGTCGAACTATTGAAGATGTAGAGCGAGAGTTAATTAAAGTAACGCTTGATGATGTTGATGGTAATAAATCACTTGCTGCAAAAATGCTAGGCATTAGCACGAAAACTTTATATAACCGTTTACATGCCTACGGAGAATTTGAAGAATAATATTAATTGAACTAAAGATAGCTTGGAGGAACCAGCAATGAAAGATGATGGAAGTAATATACAATCAGCGCAACCTGATTTAAATCAACTCGTTCATGACGCCCGAGGTCCATTAAATAGAATCTCTATGCAGGCAGAGCTTATTAAATTAGTACTTGAAAATGACATGCCACCTGAAAAAGCAATAGAGGCCGCAAACAAAATTCTTGTTTCATGCCAAGACTGTAGTCATACACTTGAGCAACTATTAGAAACAGCTAAAAGCTAAGGCAAGTTATTTATAATGTTCTACATTGAAAGATTATTAGCAAACAAAAAAGTCTCATGGAGTATAGTATTCTCTATTGTCAGTATCGTTATTGTGATCAATGTAATGCTATCAATAAAAACCATTGATGACTTATCAGTAGCGCAAAAAAGTATGGCTAATACTGGTGAAATAATTCTTAGTTTAGATAAACTTCATAACTTAGTGCTCTCTGCCGAAACAGGCCAACGTGGATATTTACTTACCGAAAACGAAGATTTTTTACAACCATACCAAAACGCCATTGATCACGTACTAAAACAAATAAAATTGGTTCAATCATTAAAGTCCGACATTGGTATACAAGCCAATAAAATTACTGAGTTAACTAACTTAGTTGAAATGAAAATGATAGAGCTAAGTGCAACGGTTGATCTAGCATTAGACGACAAAGAAAAACGTGCCGTCTCTATTGTGATGACTGGCCGTGGTAAAGACTTATACAAGAAAATGGAAAAACTGTTTAATGAGGTAAAATCTCGGGAAATATTATACCGAAATAGTTTATATAAAAAATTAGAAACCATTAAAACAGAAGCAAAATTTACTTTTAATGTGTCCGCAATTACCAGTTTTTTATTGCTGTTAGGGCTTGGTGCATTAGTACGACTCAATAATAGAAATGAGTTACGACATCGCCAGTCTTTAGAGGCTAAAAATGAAGAGTTAACTGAAAAAGTTAAACTACGCACCAAAGAGTTAACCATCTATTCTGAAGAGCTAGCACGTAGTAACCGTGAATTAGAAGACTTCGCTTTTGTTGCTTCACATGATCTTCAAGAGCCTTTGCGTAAAATTAGAGCATTTGGTGATAGGCTATCCTCTAATTATAACGAAGTAATAGATGAAAGAGGGTTAGACTTTATTGAACGTATGCGAAATGCTGCTGAACGTATGTCAAATTTAATCAGCGATTTATTAGAATATTCGCGCATTAATACCCGCGGTAAAGCCTTTGCAGCAGTACCACTGACACAAATTATCACTGACGTTATTGACGACTTAGAAGTATCTATTGAAGAAAGCTCAGCAATTATTGAGTATCAAGACTTACCTGAAATTAATGGTGATATATCACAGCTAAACCAGCTCTTTTTAAACTTACTCAGTAATGCGATAAAGTTTAGACAAGAAAACAAGATACCAAAAATTAATATCAGCCATAGCCATGAGTCAGTATTTGATTCAATTCTAAATGCTGACATTCTTTGGAATATTATTACTGTACGCGATAATGGTATTGGCTTTGACCAAGAGTTTGAAGATAAAATATTTGTTCCCTTTCAACGCCTTCATGCAAGATCAGCTTACAAGGGAACAGGTATAGGTTTAGCTGTTTGTCGACGTATTGTTGAGCGCCATGGTGGTACAATTGATGTAAGAAGTGAGATAGGAAAAGGTACTTGTTTTACTATCCGTATTCCACAAAATTATATTGCTCCTAATAACTTAAATGTGATCAATGAACTGTAATCAAATAAGTTTATCAATGCTAAAGGAAATTATTACATGAAAAAAAGTACACCGATTATCATATTAATGGCGGATGATGACGACGATGATCGCCTACTCACACAGGATGCACTGATAGAAAGCCGCGTGTTAAATGAACTTTATTTTGTAGAAGATGGCGTTGAACTGATCGAATACTTAACTCACACTGGTAAGTTTCAAGATAAAGTTAGCGCACCAAGACCCGGGCTTATCTTGCTAGATTTGAATATGCCACGCAAAGATGGGCGGGAAGCATTAAAAGAAATTAAAGCTGACCCTAACCTAAGAAGCATACCCGTTGTTATTTTAACTACATCAAAACAGGAAGAAGACATGGTTAAAGGCTATGATCTTGGTGCTGCCTCCTATATTACTAAACCTGTTAATTTCGAAGGGCTAGTTGATTTAATGAAAGCGTTAGGTAAGTATTGGGTAGAATTTGTTGAACTTCCATCATCAGAAAAAATGTCAAATAGTACAACGACAAACAATGATTAAATTAGGCCAATGATTAAGCTATGCCAAAGCTAACTAAACATATTTTGCTCGTTGAAGATGATGAAGATGATTATATTCTCACACTAGATTACCTTCAACAAATGCCAAACCACCACTTTAACGTTGATTGGGTAGATAACTCAATTGAAGCATTGGCGTTGCTCAAAGAAAATAATCACGACATTTGCTTACTTGACTATCAATTAGGCGGAGTAAACGGTTTATCAGTGCTTAAACAAACCAGTGGTGATGGCTGCACAGTACCAATTATTATGCTTACCGGCCAAACAGATACTGAATTAGATAATAATGCATTGGATGCCGGTGCCGTTGACTACTTAGTAAAATCTGAACTCAACAGTGCTAGATTTAACAGAGCAATACGTTACGCTTTAGCAAGGAAAGATATTGAAAACGAACGGGTTGAACGAATAAAAGCTGAAGCAAGAAGTCGCTCTAAAGATAAGTTTTTAGCGCACTTGAGTCATGAATTACGCACACCGCTGACCTCAATACTTGGGTACACCGAATTATTACTCAGCGATGATAGTAATAAAAAAATACAACCCGAATTAACCACTATATTAGATAACGGTAATCACTTATTAGGATTACTCAATAATGTACTCGATCTTTCTAAAATTGCTGCCGGAAAGTTTGAGCTGAATGCTACAACTATCTCCCTAGAGAGCTTTATTGCAGACGTTTATACACTAATGTCGATGGCAGCCCAAGATAAAGGTATCAATTTAACCTTATCAGCTAAATCAGCCTTACCACTTGAAATCAATGCTGATTCGCTTAGATTACGCCAAGTATTGATCAATATTATTCATAATGCGATAAAGTTTACTAATCAAGGAACGGTGAATATTGACGTGTGGTTAGATGAGTTACTCGAACAACCGCGTTTGTATTTTGCTATAACCGATACGGGTATGGGGATTCCTGATAGTTTATTAGCAACAATCTTTAAACCTTTTGAACAAGTACAAGACATTGTGTCACGGAACGAAGAAGGCTCAGGGCTTGGCTTGTCCATTTGTAGTGAATTACTAAAGTATATGGGCGGTAATATTTCAGTAGAATCTAACGTTGGTGTTGGTAGTAAGTTTGTGGTTTGTATCGACCCAGGAAAAATAGCCGATACAGAACGTAAAAATTTAACTTTTAAACGTAGTGACTATAAATCGTCTACTGAAGTTCTCAATAAAATTTCAGGTAAAATACTGATTGTTGATGATATTGACGATATTAGACGATTACTTGGCTATGTGTGTCGATCTTTTGGGTTAGAAGTAAGTTATGCTAATAATGGTCAACAAGCCATCACTAAAATAGTGTCTGCAGACAAAGAAAACACGAAATATGATCTCGTCTTAATGGATATTCATATGCCGGTTTTAGATGGTAAGCGAACAATAAAACAATTAAGAGAAATGCATGTCAATACGCCAATAATTGCAATCACTGCAGCAACAATGAAAGGTGTGCGGAAAGAACTCAAGGGGTTGGGCTTTAATGATGTAGTAGCGAAACCTATTGATAAATATGAATTACACAAAAAAATACAACAACAATTAAACCTTCAAATTTCTGCTCTTAACCAGACAAAGTCAGTAATATCATCTGTGCCCACAACACAAAACGATAAAGAAAACAAACCTAATCAACGCGTGTTACTGATTGAAGATGATATTGATGCTGCTGAAATAACTGCGTTATTACTGAGTACTATGGGTAAACACGTGCAAGTAGCAAACAATGCTGAACAAGCTAAAAATATTGTGAAAACCGATATAGATTGGCAACATATTTTAGTCGATATGAACTTACCTGATGGTAACGGGCTTGAATTAAGTTCATCATTAAAAACGCAATTGCCTAATACTATTATCACTATTGTTAGTGGTTATGAAGTATCCAAACAAGTAATAACCGAAAATGGCGCAAACAGCTCTCTTCTCAAGCCCGTTAATTTAACAATGTTACAACAGCTTTTTAATGAAGCTTAATTGTCGCTATGCGCAACTTTTATAGATAACAAAAGTACTAACATTGTGCAAATACTGCAAAGCACCCTGTAATATTTACCTACTCTTCGCTAGCACAGATAAAAACCCAACACAAAATGTTTAAAATACAACAAGTTAACAGGTGGCTCAACAATTGCAATAATTAGAGATAAGTATCTTTAAGCGTTAAGTTAAGGATAACTATAATGTTAGATTGAGCATTAACTTTTGTACCTATGTCGTATTACTCATCATCTTATTGATAATAATGGCATTACAAAATAAAAATCCCCAAATTTAATTATTTTAAAATTTTTAAGGAGTACAAAATGAATACCAATAAAAGACTTTCAATAATGGCGATCTCATTTGCAGCAATACTAAGTTTAGCTGCCTGTAGTGATGATAAAGCAGAAGAAGCAGGCGAAACAGTTGATGATATGATTTCTAATACCAAAGATGCTGCCAAGAATACTGGTGACAAAATTCAAAAAGCAGTCACTGATACAGGCAATGCTATCGAAGATGCCTGTGAAGACGCAAAAGAGAAAATGGATACTGAAGATACCGACTGTTAATTTTGTAACTATAGATTAAAGTTAATAACTACTGAAATACTAATGACGTAGTTAAAAGCTTTAAGAATATGGTTTAGAAATTATAGCCTGATAAAGAAAGGCTAGTGTAATAACTAGCCTTTCTTACTAAATGACTAAATCAGCGTATGATTTATCCAAGCCCCCTATTTCATCGTAAAAATAAGAATGGAATTTATGTTATTAATAACGATTAAAAAAATATTTACGAAAGCTATTACTTGTTTATTTTTGAGTTTTGCCGCCGCGATTATAGTTCCTTTATGTACTTATACTTTTTTCATGTATCACTATCGTTCAAGACGTCATTTACGTAACTAAACGCTAAACAATCATCAACAGAGTTAAATCTTATTCATCCCCCACTTTTGAATATCCCTGACAAACGTTATTTTTATTAACCATAAAATATATTCAAGCGTTGTATACATAGCACTTCATATGTCTAAACAAGATCAAGTACATGTTAAATATTAATATATTTATCACTTAATCGTCTATTTGCTATTTGATTAAGGTAATATATAGCTACCTATTAAATTTTATTTGAATAATTTTTTATGAACGCTTTAGTTAACTTTTTTAAAACCATTTTCACTAGCCTCTGGCGAGTATTCACGATTACCCGCTCAGTAGTCCTTAATATTATTTTTATTGTATTTTTTATCGGCCTAATAGCCATGTTAAACACAGACTCTAAGAGTGTCACTGTACCGAATAATACCGCGCTTGTATTGAATTTGACCGGTGATTTAGTAGAACAAAAAAAAGAGGTTAATCCTTTAGATACTCTATTAGTCGAAGCACTAGGTGAAAAAGAAGGTAATCCTGAAGTTTTACTTTCAGATTTACTCGAGGTTATCACCAAAGCTAAAAATGATGATCGGGTGCAAATATTAGTATTACAGTTACAAGGACTTGGTTCAGCCGGTTTAGCAAAACTACAAGATGTTGGTGCTGCACTAGTTGACTTTAAAAACTCAGGTAAAAAAGTTATTGCGCTAGGTGATCAATATACACAAGATCAATATTACCTTGCCAGTTATGCTGATGATATTTGGTTAAATACCGAAGGCTATATGTTACTTGAAGGTTACGGTAGATATGGCATGTATTTTAAATCAGCGTTAGAAAAGCTATCAATAAACCAACATATTTTTCGTGTTGGAACTTTTAAATCAGCAGTAGAGCCTTTCTTACGTGACGACATGTCTGACGCGGCAAAAGAAGCAAATGAACTATGGCTAAATGATTTATGGACTCAGTATAAAAGTGATGTTGCACAACAAAGAGATTTTGATATTGAAAATTTTGATGAAAGTATTGAAGATTTAGTCAAAAAAATAGAACAAGCCAACGGCAGTTTTGCTGATTATGCCCTGAATAATCACTGGGTTGATCAATTGAAAACCCGTACTCAAATGCGTGATGCATTAATTGAACTGGTTGGTAAAAATAAAAAAGGTGATAGCTATAGTCATATTGGCTTTAAAGATTACTTATCTCTTATAAATCTTGATAAAACCTTTGATCAAAGTACCGCCCTTGCCCAATTAGATAAAGTTGCCGTAATAGTTGCTAAAGGTACTATTTTAAATGGTGTGCAAAAGCCAGGAACTATTGGTGGTGATTCAACAGCAGCCTTATTACGTAAAGCACGAGAAAATAAAAATGTAAAAGCGGTGGTACTGCGTGTTGATAGCCCTGGTGGTAGCGCTTTTGCTTCTGAAATAATTCGTCAAGAAGTCGAATTATTAAAACTTGCGGGTAAGCCTGTTGTTGCTTCAATGGGTACTTATGCTGCTTCAGGTGGTTACTGGATATCAGCTCCTGCAAATAAAATTTATGCCTCTCCTGCTACTATTACTGGCTCTATTGGTATTTTTGGTATGATGATGACCTTTGAAGACTCACTCAGTAAGATAGGCGTTTATACTGATGGTGTCGGAACAACAGATATCGCGGGCTTTGGTCCAACTCGACCATTAACTGAAGGTATGGCACAGCTATTTCAACTTTCTATCAATAAAGGTTACCAAGATTTTATTACCTTAGTAGCAGAAAATAGAGACATGACTTTAGCGCAAGTAGATTCTATTGCTCAAGGTCGTGTTTGGTCAGGTGCAAAAGCGAAAGAATTAGGCTTAGTTGATGAATTAGGTAATTTAAACGATGCCATTATTGCTGCTGCTAACTTAGCAAATATTGAACAATACGATACGTTATTAATTGAAAAAGAAGTATCTGAACGGGATAAGTTTCTTCAAAAGATGATAGGTGAAGCGCAATCATTTATGTTTGTCGACACTTTATTACCGCTTGATAGCGACTTATCAGCTCCACAAAGTGTTAATGCAAAACCAATGACACAATTTATTGAACAAATGCAAAAGGAAATAACCAAGATGAATCAATTTAATGATCCACAAGGCATGTATACTTTATGTTTAGCGTGTAACGTTCAATAATGATGCTTAAAAAGAAAAAAATCTACGTTGCCTACACTGGTGGCACAATTGGAATGAAAAAAAGTGATCAAGGATATATTCCTGTTAAAGGTCACTTAACAGACTCTATTCATGCATTACCTGAGTTTTATCGCGAGGAGATGCCAGAGTTTACCATTAACGAATATCATCCGTTAATTGATTCATCCAATATGACACCAAGTGATTGGCAACGTATCGCTAATGATATAAAAAAACATTATGATGATTATGATGGCTTTGTTGTATTACATGGCACGGATACTATGGCTTACACTAGTTCAGCCTTGTCATTTATGTTTGAAAATTTAAACAAACCCATTATTGTCACCGGCTCTCAAATACCGCTTAGTCAATTACGTTCTGATGGCCAGGTTAATGTGCTAAACTCCCTGTATATAGCAGCTAATTACCCTATTAATGAAGTGGGTTTATTTTTTAATAATAAGCTTTACCGCGGCAACCGCTCAATAAAAGCTTATGCCGATGGTTTTAATGCCTTTGATTCACCGAATATGCCGCCATTAATTGAAGCGGGTATTAATATTAACGTGATCGCGGGGAAAATTTCAGATCAATGTGTATATGCACCTCCCGTAATTGTTCGCGATATTACACCTCAACCCATTGGTGTTGTGCATTTGTACCCAGGCATTAGTAGCGATGTTATAGAGAATGTTATTAGGCAACCAGTAAAAGCTCTAATAATCAGAAGTTATGGCGTTGGCAATGCGCCACAAGATCCCGCCCTGCTCGCTTGTTTAACTAAAGCGAAACAGCAAGAAATTGTGGTGATTAATTGTAGTCAATGCATTAAAGGTATGGTTAATATGTCAGGCTATGCAACAGGCAATGCCCTGAATCAAGCAGGTGTTATTAGTGGCCATGATATGACATTAGAAGCAACATTAACTAAGCTTCACTATTTGCTTAGTCAAAATTTAAGTTATGCGAAAAC
Source organism: Colwellia sp. 5_MG-2023 (assembly GCF_030547795.1). Taxonomy (NCBI): domain Bacteria; kingdom Pseudomonadati; phylum Pseudomonadota; class Gammaproteobacteria; order Alteromonadales; family Colwelliaceae; genus Colwellia; species Colwellia sp. 5_MG-2023. The sequence goes on from NZ_JAUOPW010000017.1 coordinate 81,721, forward strand.
GTGTCATTTGATGGAAGTGAATTTAAGAGGCGAATTAACAAGTTAGCCCCCCTACCAAGTTTTTTTATATTTAGATAAATAAACAGCAAGCAAAAAATAATTATTATATAAAAATTTTGAATTTGTATTTGTGAAATTAGTACATGTATGATGAAAAGAGCATAAGTATTTTTTCATAACCATAGCAAGGTTAAAAAGGATGATTAACTGAAATAACAAGGATCACTATGTTGGATATTTTATTATATTTGGTAAATATAGGTTACGGAGTTACGCTTGCAGGTGTCATTATAATTGTAGCTACAGCGTTTAGACAAAGTATCTTGTGGGGGTTGGGCTGCTTATTTTTCCCGCCGATTGCAATTATATTCTTATACATATATTGGCAGGAAGCTAAAATTCCATTTTTTATGTGGCTAGTAGGTATAGGATTAATTTTGATTTCTATAATTTTAGGAAGTTAAATTATACTTATTATCTACTATTCATAATATAAGTACGAGTGTAAATTATACATATATTGATTAAATATCGAACTATCATTGACAATCATAAATAGAATATTAGTATTTTTTATGAGCGATATTAACCGAAATATTTATAAGGATGAAATATGAAGTTAACTTTAAATAGTATTTTTTTAGGCGCACTTTTAGCGATTTCTACATTTTACAGTAATACCAGTCATGCTGATGGATTCAAATTAACAGCTTGTCATGGTTGTGATGCAGAAAATACAAAGTCAGCAGCCTTAAATGCATATGAAATAACTCAAAATGGAATTAGTTATGTTGTTGATAAGAAAAACAATTCATTTAGAAAATATACAGTTTACACTGAATGGACCAATATTGGAGATCACAATGTTCCTGTCAGGCGAGGTATAGAGAGAACATTAACTAACCTCAGCTCGGGATAAGAATTAATTAAATTGAACTAAGTGCCCGTTCCACGATCCGATCTTTCGACCAA